>JALUHL010000161.1 GCA_027053695.1 Ghiorsea sp. | reverse complement strand
AGGAGAGTTTGATTTTGTTCAGATATAAACCTAAAAAATCTTATCTTTTGTGGCTAGGTTTGATGCTTATAACAAGCCCTGCGCTTGCAGAAGAAGTATCTTCGCTGTCTTCTAGCGTGGCTTATGCATTGCAACACAATCGTAGCCTAGCTGCGGCTGCAAGCCAAACCGATGCTGCTCAAGCCCAAGTGGATGCGGCAACGGGTCAACTCATGCCTCGCTTGGATGTGTCCACAGGGTTTTACCGTACTAATTCAGCACTTAACGCATTCGGCACAAAACTTTTGCAGGAGCAAGTGACTAAAAATGATTTTGACCCTAACTTATTAAATAACCCTGAATATATTAACAACTATCAGTCGCGTCTGGGCTTGAGCCTGCCTTTATACAATGGCGGCGCTGCATACGCTGCGCGAAGCAAAGCATCTGCCAATGCAGAAGCAGCAAGCTTAAGCTTTGATTTTCATAAACAGCAATTGATTTATCAAACCATTGTCTCGTATGTGCAAGCTCGCCAAGCGTTGGCGCAAGTTCAAGCGCAAGAAAAAGCAGTGCATGCAGCAGAGCAACGCTTAAAAGATGCCAAAGCATTGAAAAAGCGTGGCATGGCTATCAATTCTGATGTGATGGATGCCAATGTGTATGTTTTGCGGGCGAAACTCGGCTTGGATCATGCGACAAACCAATATCAAAACAGCTTAGAAGCTTTGCGCTTGGTGCTGGGTATGGATGCCAATCAAACATTGGGTGAACTCACAGAGCCAAGCATCCAAAGCGAGCCAACATCTTTAGATGATTTATTGGCCAGCGCACCCCAACATCGCGCCGATTTACTTGCTTTGATGCAGCAAGAAGAAGCTGCATCCGCATCAAGCTCCCAAGCCAAGTCAGGCTATATGCCGCATGTGAATTTAACAGCAGCACGCGAATGGAATAGCGATACTTTGGGCTTAAAAAATGGCAACAACAGCTTGGGTTTGACTGTGAGCATGAACTTGTTTTCAGGCGGTAGCGATAGCGCCAATGTTCGCGCTGCTGAAGCTGCTCGCATTGGTTTATCTTTGCAGCAAGAAGATAAACGCCAACAAATTCAGAATGAAATTCGCCAAGCATGGCGTAGTTTGAACTTGGCTAAAACCAAATTATCCAGTGAAAAACAAGCTTATGCACAAACCACAGAATCTTTGCGTATCAAAGCTTTGCGCCATCAGCAAGGCTTAGAAACCACATCGGATTTACTGGCTTCACAAGTGCGTGCAGACCAAGCGCATGTGATGCTGATTCGCGCACAATATGACTTTATTATTGCAAAAGCTGCTTTGCTTTTGGCAGCAGGAACATTAAATCAAGAGGTAGTTCAATGAACACTTTAAAACAATCAACAACATGGGTTGCGCTTTTCGCAGCCGCATCATTACTTTCAGCATGCTCAGAAGAAGCTGCACATCAGCAAGCAAAGCTGCAAATCACACAGGCACAAACCATGCAAATACATAGCACCCAAGTGCCTGTACATTATACTACCAGTGGCGCTGTAGCATCGGATCATCGTGTGTCCATCAGCGCACAAATTTCAGGTTATATTAAAGCCATGAATGTTCGCGAGGGTGATAAAGTGACGGCCAAGCAAATTTTGGTTCAAATTGACCCAACCGATGCCAAGCAAGCTTATTTGCAAGCCCAAGCCGACTTAAAAGATGCGCAAGCCGATTTAAAACGCTTCCAAGAGCTCGCGGCATCTGGTGCAATCAGTAGCCAAAAAGTGGATAAAGCTAAGCTGCGTTATGATGTCGCTAAGGCCAATGTTGCAAGAGCTAAGAATCAATTAAGTTATGCGGAAGTGCGTTCGCCTGTGGATGGTGTGGTGGTTGAAAAGCGCCTAAGTATTGGTGATTTGGCTTCGCCGGGCATGCCTATTCTTGCCATTGAAGACCCAAACAGTTTATTGGTATCTACATACGTATCTGAAAATTATGTGAGTAAAATCCATGAAGGTGATGCTGTGGACATCACCATTGAATCATTGCACAAAACATTTGAAGGTACTGTGCGCCAAGTGGTGCAAGCGGCAGACCCTGTATCTCACCAATTCTTGGTGAAAGTCGCCTTACAACCTGCAGCCGATATTCATCCGGGCATGTTTGCGCAAGCGGGTTTCCGTGTGGGTGAGCGTGATGCCATTAGCATTCCAAAACATGTGATTGTAGACCGCTCAGGTTTATATGCGGTGTATATCGTGGATCAAGATGGTTTGACGCAATATCGCCTTATTCGTTTGGGCGCAATACAAGGCGACCAAGTTGAAGTGGTATCCGGTTTACATGATGGCGATACCCTTGCTTGGAACGGCAAACCAGATTTGAAAAGCGGCATGAAAGTGCAAGCTGTAAACGGTCAATAATCATGGCAGAACAGCATAATAATGTAGAGCAAGAGCCTTTAAATATTGCGGGCAAATTGGGTCGCGTTTCGATGAGAACCAACCTCACCCCCATCATCAGCATCCTTATTCTTTTGATTGGCATTTTCGCATTATTTATTACACCGCGCGAAGAAAATCCGCAAATTGATGTGCCTGCGGCGAATGTTATCATCCAAATGCATGGGGCTAGCCCAGAGGAAGTGCAAAACCTGATTGTACATCCTATGGAAATGGTGCTGCGCGAAATGAGTGGTGTTGACCATACCTATGGTACAGCCATGGGTAATGTTGGCGTTGTCACCGTGGTGTTTGAAGTGGGTGCCGATACAGAAATAAGCATGGTTA
>JALUHL010000160.1 GCA_027053695.1 Ghiorsea sp. | reverse complement strand
ATGCCATGTATTTTAATTGTAAAACAAGATTGATAGAAGTTATACGCGAGTTTTATGGCCAAGAATTAAACATCAAAGGCAATCGGGAGCTTACGTTTAAGTTGGACGATGCGTTGCCTGAAAATATTGTGAAACATTGTATTCAGCTTTCATTAACTTATCACAAGATTAAACATCTTCCTACGCTTGGCGTGTAACTGATTGTAAAACAAGTGTTTTTAGCCTATAGTTGCACCTATAAATGCGACACACTCTCGGAGGCTTGATGATGAAACGTATGCTTTTGGCTATTGGACTATGTTGGACTATGGGGGTGAGCACTGCTTATGCGGTCACGGTTGAAGGCATAAATATTGCCGATAAAGCCACGGTGGGTGAGCAAGCATTAATGCTCAATGGCGCAGGCGTTCGCACTAAATTCTTTTTTGATATTTATATCGGCGCATTGTATTTGCCAACGAAAACGAAATCTGCAGAGCAAGCTATCAACATGAAGGGCAATAAGCGCGTATTGATGCACTTTCTTTATGATGAAGTGCCGAAAGATAAGTTGACCAAAGGTTGGACAGTGGGTTTTGAAAAAAACAGCAAAGACTTGGCTGGTTTACAAGCACGTTTAAATCAATTCAATAACTTCTTCCAAGATATGAAAAAAGGTGATGAAGTGGCTTTTGATTTCTTACAAACAGGTGCGACTACTGTCACCATCAATGGCAAAGCTGCGGGAAGCATTGAAGGCGCAGATTTTCAAAAAGCATTGCTTATGATTTGGTTGGGTAAAGAGCCTGCCGATGATGATTTAAAAGAAGCGATGTTGGGTGAATAATCGCAGTATGAATTTTAACTAGAATTAAACTTCTTATGGTTAGGGGGGATATATGATAACCAATAGATTTTATAAACTTATTCTTTTTGGCTCACTATTCTTTTTTAGCCTTTACGCCAATGCAGTTACAGCAAAGACCATTGATGATGTAAATGTTCCTGAAACGGTTCAAGTTCAGGGCGAAGTATTAAAGCTTAATGGCGCTGGTATTCGCGAGAAGTTTCTTTTGGATATTTATGTTGGCGCATTATATTTGAAGAAAAAAACGCTGTTGCTCAAGATATTCTTGAGAGTTCAGGCACCAAACAGATCACAATGTATCTTTTACAAAACCTGAGCGAAGCTACATGTGCTAACAATACAATCAATGGTATAGAGAAAAATATTACAGAGCTAGACTTTAAAAAGCTTCAAAAACCCATTCATACTTTTGTTTCATTTTATGACGATGCCAAGAAAGGCAGCACGATTACTATAAATTTTTTGCCTGGTGGTGAAACAGAACTTTTGATGAGGGGCAAGAAAAGAGGAAGTGTTAAAGATGAAGCGCTTCAACAAGCAATTTTGAAGGTTTGGTTAGGAGATAAGCCGCCAACTGAAGAAATTAAGCAATCTATGCTTGGTTTTTAGCCCTTATTTTATTGCTGCCAAACCTTTAAGATAAAAGCATCTCTGCCTGAGCCAATGCGGTAAGCATTGTAGTGGTCGGGATTTTTCTTATGATAATTTTGATGATGTTCCTCAGCAGGGAAGAAATTGGTGTATGCCTTAATGGCAGTTGCAATGGGTGCAGCAAACTTACCGCTATTTTCTAAATCTTGTTTGCTTTTTTCAGCTATCTTTTGCTGGGTTTTATCATGATAAAAAATGGCTGACATATAATGGCTACCTCTATCGTAGAATGAACCGCCTGCATCGGTGGGGTCAATTTGCTGCCAGAAGGTGTGAACAAGGGTTTCATAGCTAAGTTTATTCGCATCATATGTAATTTGCACAGCTTCTACATGCCCTGTGCCACCCTTGCAGACCGCTTCATAGCTTGGATGCTGGACATGCCCACCTGCAAAGCCTGAAACAATCGACAACACACCCTCAAGTTGCTCAAAAGGAGCGACCAAACACCAAAAACAGCCGCCTGCAAAGGTGGCTTGTTGCTCATCAATCTGTGTCATAGCTTACTCCTTACCTTGAAATTCTATGGTTGACTATCCATATAAATGAAAGGCGAAGCAAGCTTATATCGACAAAGCTATAAGCTTAGGCTTGCACTTCTGCGAAGAACGTAGAAAGATAGCGGTGTAGTTGCGCAGATATTTGGCGATAGATGGATAACTGGAGTAAATATGGGTATTTTAAGCGAACAGTTAGAGCAGTCATTAAATGATATTTTTCGGACAGCACACGTCAAACGCAGTGAATTTGTAACCATTGAGCATTTGTTGCTTGGTTTGATTGATAATAAAGAAGCCCGAGCCGTATTTGATGGTTTAAATGTGGATACAACCTTGCTGCGCGAAGAACTTGAGAACTTTATCGCTATGCATGTGACGGTATTGCCTGAAGGAAGCGGAGACACCATAGCCAGTGTTGGTTTGCAGCGGGTGATTCAACGGGCTGTGATGCATGTGCAATCGGCGGGTAAAGATGTGGTGACTGGGGCACATGCTTTGGTGGCTATTTTCTCTGAAAAAGATTCGCATGCGGTGTATTTCTTGAATGCGCTTGGTGTGACGCGTCTTGATGTGACCACCTTTGTATCGCACGGCTCAGACCATGTGCAATCATCCTTAGAAAGCCAAATCGAAATTGGTACGGTGGGTGCAGGCACAAGCACACAAACGGATGCATCACCTTTAAACAAATACTGCGAGAATTTAACGGATAAAGCGCTCTTAGAAGAGCTAGACCCCTTGATTGGCCGAGAAAAAGAATTGGATAGATGTTTGCATATT
>JALUHL010000159.1 GCA_027053695.1 Ghiorsea sp. | reverse complement strand
GCACCGGGCGGGCAGCTTAAAACCAAAGATGGGCTCAAAACCATTCGGGTGAATGGTGAATTTACATCGGCGAAAGATGCCGCAACGCTAGTGATTCGCGCTAATGAATTGGGTGAGGCATTGTATTTATCTGATATTGCAGAGGTGACCCAAACTTTGGAAAAACCACGGCGTTATGTGGATGCCATGGGTAAACCAGCCATGAATTTCACGGTTGTTAAGAAAGTAGATGCGGACATTATTGAAGTGGTGGATGAGGTGCGCAAATATTTGCCGAACATCTCCGAACACTATAATAAAGCCATACAGGTGCGCGCTTATATGGATTTTTCTATCAACACCCGTATACGTTTGAATGTGTTGACCAGTAATGGTGCGATTGGATTGGTTTTTGTGCTGCTAACATTGTTCACCTTTTTAAGGCCATCAGTGGCATTCACTACAGCATGGGGCTTGCCCATTATCTTTTTCTCAGGGTTGCTGGTGTTGTTTTTGATGGGTACAACGCTGAATTTATTAACCATGTTCGGTTTTATTATTGTGTTGGGGCTGATGGTCGATGATGCGATTATTATTGGGGAAAATGCAACCTATCATATGGAAAAGGGCTTATCGCCCACAGAGGCAGCCATTAAAGGTACGCAAGAATTATTAGGCCCTGTAACGGCAACAGTGTTGACTACGGTGGTGGCGTTTCTGCCTATGATGTTTATGTCGGGTATTATTGGTAAGTTTGTTTATTCCATACCTGTGGTTGTTGTGATTTTACTGCTCTTTTCATGGTTGGAGGCTATCTTTATTTTGCCCAATCATGTGGCTGATTTTGCCAACCCAAATGCGCATCCCAAAGAAAGACGTTTGCTGGTTTGGATGACCAACTTGTATGAAAAGTTACTGCGTTGGGCATTAAAGTTTAGATATATAACGATTGCCTTAACTGTAGCTGCATTTATTGGCTCGATTGCTTTGGCAGGGGTTGTGAAGTTTCAGTTGTTTCCCGCAGGTGCGGAAGATCAGTTTTACCTACAAGTTACCTTGCCGCCAGGCTCATCACTTGAAGATACGCGGCAGGTATTATCGGCTATGGATAAAGAGGCGCGCAAGTATGTGCCTGAGGAATTGCTGGAAACCACGGTGGCCGTTGCAGGTGATAATAGCGCCAATGAACAAGAAGCCTTAAAGCAAATTGGTGATAGGTTTGGTTATCTTAAAGTGATTCTTATCTCATTTGCCAAGCGCGATGTGTCGGCATATAAGGTGATGGATGATGTGAAAGCAGGCATGAAAGGTTTGTTTCCTGATGTGGAAATCAATTATGTGATGCTTAAAGGTGGGCCGCCAACAGGGCGTGCACTACAAGTTGAAATTACGGGTTCAGATGAAGATAGAGAAAAATCAGGCAGGGCATTGATGGACTTGTTGGCTAACATTAAAGGTGTGCATTCGATTGAAAGTGGATTGCAAGAAGGCGACCCTGAAGTGCATATTGAAGTCGATAGAAAATTGGCGGCTTATGCCAATGTGGATTTGGCTTCGATTGCGACACATATTCGTGCTGCATTTGATGGTATTCCCGTATCGACTTTGAAGCAGGGTGTTGAAGAAGTGGATGTAACCATTCGCTTTCCTGAAGTAGCTCAACGGGATGTGAATACACTTAAACATTTGCTTATTCCCAACCGCCAAGGGGGTTTGGTTCCCTTAGACCGTGTGGCAACATTTAAGGAAGTGCCGGGTTTAACCAGTATTCGTCATAAAGATGGTTTACGAGTATTGAATGTTACGGCAGAAGTGAATGAGGATGTGATAACATCCAAAGCATTGAATGATATTGTGAAAAGCAGAGATAAAGAATGGTTAAGCTCAGACAATGTTGCAGATGTGCGATATGTGATGGGTGGTGAGCAGGAAAAAACAGATGAATCCGTGGGTGGCTTAATCTTTAGTTTTATTTTTGCACTGCTGGGTATCTTTGTTATTCTGGCTATTCAGTTTAACCGTATTTCTTATCCTTTCCTTGTGATGTTTGCGATTCCATTTGGTGTCATTGGTATTGTGGTTGGGCTTTATTTACATGGTGAACCGATATCCTTTATGTCACTGATGGGTTTTGTGGCATTAACAGGTGTGGTTGTGAACTCTTCCTTGGTGCTTGCTGCGCTGATTCAGCGTGAATTTGCTGAAGGTAAACCATGGTTTGAAGCCATTGTTCATGGCGGTAAACGCAGGTTTAGAGCGGTGATGTTAACAGCTGTAACGACAGTGGTTGGCTTGTTGCCTACAGCCTATGGTTGGGGTGGCTTTGACCCCTTTGTTGCACCCATGGCGCTGGCACTTTCTTGGGGTTTAATGTTCTCTACAGTGATTACATTATTTGCCATTCCAGCGGCTCTTGGCATCGCTTTGGACGTTAAATCATTGTTTAACAGAAAGAAGGCAGAAACATGACAATTTATTAATGTAACTTTCATGCTTAAATCATCTTAGGCTTGTAAAGTTTGCAGTGTCTGGCGCTACCCTCCCTCCCTCCCCCTCCTCAGCGTCAGACAAGTTTTGATAAAGGGCTTCGCTTGCGGAGCCCTTTTTTCATGCGAATAACCCTATGTTTTTCATGCATATAGCGCTTTGTAAGCTGCTTTATCAGTATATTAGAAAATCGTGTTCTAGCTCACAAAAAAATTGACACTTTAGCCTCGCTGCTTTAGAAATCCGACCGTCTGAAAATGGTTGTCTATCATTTTGATTCTTGTTTTTCAGGGATGCATGGGGGAAAAGATGGGGCTTGATTATTTGGCA
>JALUHL010000158.1 GCA_027053695.1 Ghiorsea sp. | reverse complement strand
TGGTTTTGCCGCAGGTATGGAGCGTTTGGAAATGTTACTTCCTCAAGCCAAATCAAGTGCGCCTGATATAGCTGTGGTGGCTTTGGGTGATGCGGCATCTGCATATGCTTTGCAGCAAGCAGCTAAGCTTAGAGAAGCTGGATTGTCCGTGATTCATTGTGGTGGCGGAAGCGCTAAAAAACAATTCAAAATGGCTGACCGCGAAGGTGCCAAGTTTGTGGTCACGGTTGGTGAAGATGAGATGAAGGAAAACAAAGTTATGCTGAAAAACTTAAGCACAGGCGAGCAATCTAAACATTTATTGTCTGAGGTCATTTCAAAAACTTCATCATTTCATACAAGATTCGTGTAAATATCATCTTATGTTCATCTAACTTGAATATGCTTCTTTGCAGACTTATATAACTATACATCATTGTTGTAACGGAGAAGGCATTGGAAGCAGCTAAAGAATTCAAACAATTACAAGCAAGTATTGAAAAACGTATTATTGGGCAGGAACATTTAACAAATCGTTTATTGGTAGCGATTTTAGCCGATGGGCATTTGCTGGTGGAAGGCGCACCGGGGTTGGCTAAAACACGAGCTATCAAAGTGTTATCTGATCATATTGAGGGTGACTTTCATCGAGTGCAGTTTACGCCTGACCTTTTACCGTCGGATTTAACTGGTGTGGAAGTTTATCGCCCGCAAGATGGTAGTTTTCAATTTCGGAAAGGTCCTATCTTTCACAACCTTTTACTGGCAGATGAAATCAACCGTTCGCCTGCTAAAGTGCAGTCTGCACTGTTAGAAGCCATGGCAGAGCGCCAAATCACCGTAGGAAGCAAGAGCTATGCTTTGCCTGATTTATTTTTGGTGATGGCAACGCAAAACCCTATTGAGCAGGAAGGCACATATCCTTTGCCTGAAGCCCAGCTCGACCGCTTTTTATTGCATGTTAGCATTGATTACCCAGATGCCGATGCTGAGCAAAAAATATTACAATTATCCAGAGATGAAGCGGCTTCAAGCCGTGAAAAGCAAGCCAAACCAAGTGTATTATTAACCCAAGAACTATTGTTTCATGCTCGCCAAGAGGTGTTAAACCTGCATGTGGCTGATGCGCTTGAGACTTATATGGTGCAATTGATGATGGCAACGCGAAGCAACCATACTGAACAAGGGGTAGTGCAACATTTGCAATATGGGGCAAGCCCAAGGGCAACCATTGCTTTGGATAGGTGCGCCAGAGCCCTTGCATGGCTGGATGGTAGAGATTTTGTCACCCCTGAAGACATTCAAAGTATGGCTTTTGATGTGTTGCGCCATCGTTTGTTGCTCAACTACGAAGCTGAAGCATCAGGTCTAACCACAGATGATGTGATTCATCAGCTGATTGCGCAGGTGGCAGTACCGTAAGCAGTGGTCAATATTAAGGTGATGTCGCATGATTAGCGCAACCCAACCCCAACTCCAACAACTGATTGCCATGCAGCATCAAGCTGCGGCTATGGCTGTGCGCCGCAAGCATATTCGCTCTGCCATGAGTGGGGCGCATGTGTCTCGTTTGCGTGGGCGAGGCATGGAATTTGATGAAGTTCGCCTTTATCAACCGGGTGATGATGTGGGCAGCATTGATTGGAAGGTGACGGCTAGAAAAAGCGAGCCACACATTAAGCTATATCGAGAAGAAAGAGAGCGGCCAGTGCTCATTGCTTTGGACTATCGCAAGCCCATGTTTTTTGCCAGTCAGGGTGCATTAAAATCAGTAGTGGCGACCAATATTGCGGCACTTTTGGCGTGGCATGGTGTGCAGCATGCTGATAGGTTGGGTGGTTTATGGTTCTCTGATGATAGCCATGCTGAAATCAAGCCTATGCGTGGGCGAAAAGGCGTGCTTTCTTTTTTGCATCAATGCACACAAGCACCTGTTTGGCAAAAGCCCATGCAGATCGCTGAAAAAAGCATAAGCTTGAATGAAACCACACGAAAACTTAGGCATGTAGCTAAGCATGGTAGCTTAATTTATATCTTAAGTGATTTTAGGGGGTTAAATCAACAGGCCATTGCCGATTTGGCGCAATTGGCAAGGCATAATGATGTGGTGTTGATTTCAGTGTATGATGCTTTGGAGCATAGCTTTCCCGCATCAGGTGTTTATCCCGTGTTTGATGGTCAGCAGTATTTTACAGTGCAAGCTAGCCCTACATTACAACAGCGTATGCAAGCAAACTTTCAAGCGCATCAACAGCAGTTGCAGGATTTACAACGCAAATATGGCCTATTCCATTTTGAGGTGGGCACACATGAATCTGTGAGCGATGTGGTGCGTGAGCGGTTGTGGTCGATATGAATCCGCAAGCATTAGCGCAACTTAAAGATATTCATTTGCCAGCACCAAGCCCATGGTGGGATTTGGCTATAGGCTGGTGGATATTGCTTGCTGTGGTTTTCATTTTATTGGTTTGGGGCTTACCCAAGCTGCGAACCTTTTGGATAAAGCAGCGAAACAAACGCTTATTAAAGCAGGATATGCAAGCCGAATTACACGATATTTGTAAGGCTTACCAAAGCCATCACGATACTCATCAAGCCTTGGCAGACATCAATATATTACTGAAAAAAGTAGTGTTAACACTATTTCCCGAACAGCAAGCCACGAGTTTAACAGGCCAGGCATGGTTAGATTTTTTAGACCAGCATTGGAAAGAAAAGCCTGCGCTATCCTTCACATCCAAGCGTATTGCAAGCTTGCTTACTGATGGTGCATATCGCGCAGATATAGCGGCCTCAGATGAGGATGTGCAAGCTGTGTGTGATGTGGTGCGCGCGTGGC
>JALUHL010000157.1 GCA_027053695.1 Ghiorsea sp. | reverse complement strand
AATAACGCACCAGAGTTAAACCCGGATACATCGGGTCTCGAACCAATAGATGCAGCTCATCAAAATCATATTCGCCTCGGCTATCATTCATCAGCCGTATCACAGGCAAACTTTTATCTTCGGATTTACTAAGGTAGCTCACATCACGGCGCAATTGTTTACCAATCCATTGCTGCTGCTCTAGCTGCGTACGGTATGTTTTCAGCATGGCAAAGCCTTCGCCTGCAGGACCAAGCGCTAAATACATCATGGATGCAATCAAAGAAAACACCACAATCGCCAGCAGCACTTCAATCAGCGTAAAGCCTGAAGTGCCGCGAATATCCGCTTTATTTGGCATGGAATAAAAACAAGGTAACAGGCGGTTCACCTGCATACGATACACTCACATTTTGCCGCACAAAATTCTTAAGCTCTGTTTTCTCTGCAGACAATTTCCAGTGCATTTTCATACCGCGAACCGTGACATCACCATCTTTGTCATCGAGCTGGATTACAGGGTTTAAGCGTTGCTTTTCAAGGATATTGGTTGCCACTTCAAGCATGGTCGCCTGCAAGGTTAAGGTGCGCTGCGTATCTGCGGATAAACCCAAGCGCCCGCTCAGTGCAGTGAGTGCCACTGCTGCGATGCCAAGCGCCACCAATGTTTCAATCAAGGTGAAGCCTTGTTCTGCAACGCGATGTTTCATCACTGGGTTGAAAGCCTATTTAAGACCCAACACATCCTGCATATCATAGCGACCTGAAGGCTGCTCTGATAGCCAAAGTGCAGCGCGCACAGCGCCTTTAGCAAATACCATCCTATCCGATGCAAAATGATTGATTTCAATGCGCTCTTCATCTGCAATAAACATGGCTTTATGGTCGCCCACGATATTGCCGCCGCGCACCACAGAAAAACCAATGCTTCCCTGCTCTCTTGCGCCTGTAATGCCTTCTCGGCTATACACAGCCACATCATCAAGCACAACACCTCTACCCGCTGCCAAAGCTTTGCCCATGGCCAGCGCTGTGCCCGAGGGCGCATCGACTTTATGCTTATGATGCGCTTCATAAATTTCAGCATCATAATCAGCGTTTAAAACTTCTGCCGCTTGCTGAATAAGGTTTAAAGCAAGGTTTACACCCACAGAATAGTTGGCAGCAACCACAGTAGGCGTATCGGCTAAAATATCATCCAGTTCCGCTTGTTGCCCAGCATCAAAGCCCGTAGTGCCGACCACCATAGCCATATCATGCGCTGCAACAAATTTAGCATGTGTCAAACATGCTTCAGGCGCTGTAAAATCAATCAATACATCCGCAGCACCACACTGCTCAAGGCCATCACTAATCAAAACACCCAACGGCTCCATGCCAAGCAATGCACCTGCATCTTTACCCACTGCAACAGCGCCAGCCCGCTCAGTTGCGCCTGCCAAACTCACGCCATCAGCCAAGGCTACGGCTACGGCTCGAATCAGCATCTGCCCCATGCGCCCTGAAGCACCTGTAATGATTACACGCATATCTGCCCTCACAGTGTTACAAAATGGTTTCGCAATATCAGCCTACAATATCGCATTTCATGCCACAACATAACACAACAACTTAGCTTGCCAAATCATCCCACAAATCTTTGACCTTGCCCAAAAAGGATGAACGCTCTGGATAAACTTCATCCCCTGTCTCTTTAGCAAAGGCTTGAAGCAGTTCTTTTTGCTCTGCCGTTAGCTTTTTCGGCACCGCGATTTTCACGCGCACAAACAAGTCGCCCTTTTGACGCACGCGCACATCTTTCACCCCATGACCACGCAAACGGAATACACGTCCGCTATCTGTACCTGCTGGGATTTTGATTTTCACTTTGCCATCCAAGGTTGGCGCATCCACTTCTGCACCCAATGTGGCTTGTGGGAAGGTAATCGGCATTTCACAATGCAAATCAGCACCATCGCGCTCAAAAATGGCATGCGCTTTGATGCGAACTACGATAAATAAATCGCCAGCTGGCCCACCATTTTCACCAACTTCACCTTCACCGCCCACACGCACTTGTGCGCCGTCATACACGCCCGCTGGAATTTTAACCTTGAGTTTTTTCTTCACTTTCTTGCGGCCAGTACCCCCACATGATACACATGGAGACTCAATTTTCTTGCCTGAACCTTGGCAACTTGGGCATGCACGTTGTACTGCAAAAAAGCCTTGCTGCATTTGCACTTGCCCATGACCACCACATGTTGAACATGGTACTGCATTCGTGCCCGGGCGTGCGCCAGAGCCGCTACATGTATCACAATGCTCATGTTTCGGAATTTCTAGTTCAACTTCTTTTCCTTTGGCTGCTTCTTCCAATGAAATGCTCAAATTGTAACGTAAATCCGCACCTTGATTATGTGGCTGACCGCCACCACCGCCAAAGCCACCAAAGGCATCACCAAACATGCTGCCAAACAAATCACCAAAATCTTGATAGGCATGCGAGCCTTGGAAGCCGCCAGCACCAAAGCCGCCCATTTGATCATCCACACCTGCATGACCATATTGATCATAACGCGCGCGTTTATCTTTATCGGCTAACACTTCATAAGCTTCGGTAATTTCACGAAACATTTCCGCTGCTTTTTCATCATCGGGATTGCGGTCTGGATGATATTTCATCGCCAGCTTACGATAAGCACGTTTGATAGCATTATCATCAGCTCCTTTATCAACGCCCAATACTTCGTAATAATCTCTTTGACTCACCCTACACTCCTAAAACTTATTCTAAACCGTCATAACACGATATAAACACAAAAGGAGCAGAGCCTCTCAGCCCCACTCCCTTTGCAAGCCTAACCCAATGTTAG
>JALUHL010000156.1 GCA_027053695.1 Ghiorsea sp. | reverse complement strand
AAACCCCATGGCGCAACGCTGGCGATTAGCGGTGATATCACTATGGATGAAGCTGTGAAACTTGCACAAACCTACTTATCAGGCTGGCAAGGCTCTCCCCAAGTGGCTCTAGCAGATATTGGCAAAGCCAAACCTTCTGCGAAAAAAAGTGCGCATCATATCATGGATAAGCATCAAACTTTGATTGAGTGGGTGCGCCTTGGTCCATCACGGCATGATGACAATTATGTCAGTATGTTGGTGCTCAATCATATGTTGGGTGGTGGCGGTTTTGGCTCGCAATTGATGGAAGAAATTCGGGAAAAGCGTGGGCTGACTTATGGTGTGTATTCCTATTTCCAGCCGTATGAAAGCAATGGTGCATACATTATTCGTTTGCAAACGCGTGCAGACCAAGCTGCGCAGGCAGAAGCGGTGCTAAAACAAGTGTTAACAAGTATGGCGAAAGGTAAGATTACGCAGGATATGTTGGATAAAAGTAAAGCCAATTTGATAGGTGGTTTTGCCCAGCGCAGGGATTCCAACCGCGAACGTGTGGGTTTGCTTGCTATGATGGGCTTTTATCATAGGCCATTGGATTATTTAGAAAGCTGGACGAAAAGTGTGAAATCCGTCACCCTTGGCGACGTACAAAGGGATGCGGCGGAGTATTTACAGCCTGACCAGTGGAAACAAATTTGGGTTGGTCCAGCCGCAGAATAAAGAAAGGGAAGAAATGAAAACTGTTTTAGTTGTAGAAGATTCTGCTACCAGCCGTGATGTAACCAGCCACTTTTTGCAGCAAGGTGGTTTTCGTGTACTTGAAGCCCACGATGGGCAAGATGCGCTTGATATTTTGCGTGATCGGCATGTGGATTTGATTTTGACCGATATTATGATGCCTAACCTTGATGGTTGGGGTTTGTATCGTGAGATTCGTGCAGATAAAAGTTTTAATTTAACGCCTTTTGTATTCTTAAGTGTGTTGGATGATATCGAAGACCAAATCAAAGGATTAACACTGGGTGTGGATGATTATTTAACCAAACCAGTGACACCCATGCAGCTGATTGCTCGGGTGAACACTGCATTGATGCGAAGCGAGCGTTTGGCCAATTATTTTTACCGTAATCCCGTGACTGAGTTAGAAACTTCCAGCTATTTTAAACAACGTTTTGTCCAAGAAATTGACCGTTGCCGTGATGCAGACCTTGATTTGAGCTTGGTGGTGATCGGCATTGGTAATTATGTGTCTTTGGTGCGTGGGCAGGCGGAATGGTTTGCAGAGTCTGCGGCTACTGAGGCAGGCGCATTGATTCGAGCTGAAGCACGCTCTTATGATGTGGTTGCGGATATGGGGCAAGGTTGTTTTGCCGTATTGCGCCCCAACGAAGATGCTGCCAAAGCCAAAGCTTGGGCTGAAGCCTTGGTGAAAGATTGGGATTTGTCTTTGGTCTGGCCAGAGACAGAGCAACGTATTTCTATTGATATTGGCTTTACCTGCGATGCTTTATCGCCTGGCGATAGCAATGCTTTGGCAACGTTGAAAAAGAATCTCGCTTCGTTTGAGCGCAAGTGGTAGTTCATTTCACTTAACACATGAGAATTACAGCAGGTTCTATGCGTGGGAGAACACTGCGCGTTCCCGACGTTGAAGGCTTAAGACCCACGCCATCACGCGCTAGAGAAGCCTTGTTCAATATTCTCGGCGATATTCAAAATTTTTCCATATTAGATTTGTTTGCAGGTAGCGGCATTATAGCGCTTGAAGCCTTATCTCGCGGCGCAAGATCTGCGTTGAGCATAGAGGCAGATAACCAAGCCTGTAAAGCCATGCAAAGGATTCAGCAAGATTGGGATTTGGATGCATGGGCTATTCAGCAAGGGGCATTGCCCCATGTGTTACCCACGGCAACACATTTTAACATCATTTATGCAGACCCGCCTTATGGCAAAGGTTTAGCAGAGCAAGTGCCGCTTTGGTTATCCAAACATGGCATTACCTTTGATACTTTGGTGATTGAAGAGGCGACACGTTCAAACTTAAAGTGGAAGCAAGCATACCAACCCACAAAATCGCGCAAATATAGCGAAACAACCTTGTACTTTTTTCAAGCTGGTATAGAAGGCGATATATGAAAACAGCGATTTATCCAGGAACATTTGACCCCATCACTTTGGGTCATGTGGATGTAGTGCAGCGCGGTTTAAAGCTCTTTGATAAGATTATCATTGCCGTTGCAGATAGCCCAAAGAAAAGCCCCATGTTTGATGTGCAAACGCGACTTGATATGGTGAATGCCACCTTTGCCCATGAATCACGCATTCAAACCCTAAGTTTTGATGGCTTGTTGGTTGATTTGGCGCAAACGCATCAAGCCACAGCAATTTTACGCGGATTAAGGGCTGCATCGGATTTTGAATATGAATTTCAGTTGGCAGCGATGAATCGTAAGCTGGATGCGGAGCTGGAGTCGGTGTTTGTGATGGCGCGCGAAGAATATACTTTTGTATCCTCCAGCTTTATCCGTGAAATCTCCAGTATGGGCGGCGATGTCAACGCCTTGATTCCTGATGCGGTACGCGCTTATTTACCCAAGGAGAAGAAAGCGTGAGTAAACCTGATTTAAGCATTGATTTTGCAGGGTTAAAGCTGCAAACGCCTTTGGTTTTATTATCGGGTTGTGTTGGTTTTGGCGAAGAATATACGCGCATTGAAGGCTACTCCAACAAAGATGTAGGCGCTGTTATCCTTAAAGGGACAACGCTTGAACCGCGCATGGGCAACGCACCGCATCGCGTTTACGAAACGCCATCGGGCATGCTCAATGCGATTGGTTTGCAAAACCCAGGTA
>JALUHL010000155.1 GCA_027053695.1 Ghiorsea sp. | reverse complement strand
TCAATATGAATATCAGAGCTGCCAATTTGCATAGCTTTGATGATAATGCCGTTGACCAATTTGATAATCGGCGAGCCTTCCGCGCCCTTTTTCAGCGAATCAATATCAGCAGAGCTTCCATCCTCTTCATCGTCATCAATACCCGCTTCAAAATCACTGGATTCATCCATGCCTGCCATGGCTTCATCAAAAGCAGCATCACCACCATTAAAAATCTCACGAATTTTCTGTTGGATTTGTTCAGGGCTAGAAAAGACCGAGCGCACCCGCTGCCCCAACTTAAATTGCAACACATCAAGCTTGGCATAATCCATAGGGTCAGCAGTCGCAATCACCATTTCTCCACCACTCATGGCAATAGGAATGAAATGATATTCGGAACATAGCTCTTCAGAACATTTATCAACAAGGTGACCATCCACCTCAACATGATTCAAATCAAGGTAAGGAACTTTATAAATCTTAGCCAAAGCATGAAGAACTTTTTCGCCATCAACACCATCCAAAGCCAGTAAGCCATAGAGCAACCCACCATCTTTGGCAGCACTACTTTGCATAGCTTCCGACATTTGATCTTGTGTCACAAGGCCTGTATCAATCAGCTGCCTTTGCTGCTTAAGAAGCATGCTTCCCCCATAATGGTTTTGATGTATCGGGTAAACGATAGTAGCTAAGTAGAGAATATCAAGCAGTTTTTAGCTATTTTACTCTGCTGGCAATAGCGTTAGTCTCTGCCGCATGTGGTTAAAAAACAAAAGTATTTATGCGCAATTATTTTTCTTATTGGGGCTCATTCTCGCAGGGCTCAACGCATCGTGCGCCAATAATAGCACCTCACATACGCAAACAGCGGTTAACACCAAAGCACAAGTGCCCATAAACACTGCGCCTCAAGCAACTGTATTAACCCAAGATACTTATTCATCTGAAGCGCTTTACTCACCCACGCAAAAGCCTTCGGTTTTTTTAGCTGATATTCGCGAGCAAGATTTGGATGTCATCGCCAACGAGGCTCGCCGAGCAACCTTACCCAACTGGGAAAACATTGATAAGCGTGCGCAAAGGTTGCGCCAACGGGTGCTGTATGCCCTAAAAGAAGTGAACGCACCTGAAGAACTTCTTTTTGTTCCTGTGGCAGAATCTGGTTACAACCCTTACGCACTTTCACCCACAGGCGCACTGGGTTTGTGGCAACTGATGCCACGCACCGCCATTGAACTCGGTGCGCGGCACAGACATGGTATAGATGGCAGACGCCATGTTGAAGAAAGCAGTAGGGCCGCAGCCAAACATTTACTTAAGCTTTATCAGCGTTTTAAGCGTTGGTCATTAGCGCTTGCAGCGTACAATTTAGGCTCATGGGGTGTGCAACGTCGCCTGAACAAAAATCCTTGGCAACCCAGCATGGGGCTGGATGCCTTACCTTTGCCTGCTGAAACCAAGCATTATGTGAAACAAATTCTAGGTATGGTTGTATTGCTTGAACGTGGGGAAATCCAATTTTCTGAACCTATACAAACGCACACCTTGCGTATTAACCCTCCGATCGATTTGGTCATGCTAGAAAAGGCATCAGGCTTAGAAAAAAATGACCTTTTCCGTTTTAATCCTGAGCTAGATTACCAGCATTATCTCAAACGCAGCGTCACCCTACATCTACCCCAAGACAACATCATTGCCATTGAGCAAGCCCTGCATGATGACCCCAATATTTTTAAACCTAAATTTATTCGCGTGCGCATCAAATCAGGTGATTCATTATGGAAAATCGCACACAGGCAACATACCAATATCGCCTATTTGCGTAAACTTAATCCCCATTTGAAAAACACCCTATCTATTGGGCACACCATCATTGTGCCCGCCAAACATAGCTTTGCTACCGCAGCGCATAAAGCCAACCCATTACTCGCAAGTGGCAGACGTATACGCTATAAAGTGAAGTCTGGCGATTCGCTTTGGACGATTGCGAAGAAGTTTGGCACTTCAAGCAAAGCCATTGCTAGAATCAATCAAATATCAGTGAATAAATTATTACGCCCCGGAGATAGACTATGGATTGTCGCTCGCTTTCGACCAAGTTAATCATCGCTTTACTCGCATTGGGCTTATTATCTTACAGCAATGAAGATAAAAGCGCCGACAAATCAGAACCTCAAGCAGAAGCCACAAGCTACCAGCCTGCGCATGGGGGTAGATTGATTGATGCAAGCATTGGCGATGCCAC
The DNA here is from genome assembly GCA_027053695.1 of Ghiorsea sp. Lineage (GTDB taxonomy): Bacteria > Pseudomonadota > Zetaproteobacteria > Mariprofundales > Mariprofundaceae > Ghiorsea. The sequence continues at coordinate 608 of JALUHL010000155.1, read as the reverse complement.
CAACCTTATCCCCATGATTGCCAGCGATGCATCCAGCCATGACATCGCAGGTCAGCTTTACTTATCCCTGCTCAAATATGATAAAAATCTTAATCTTACGGGTCAATTGGCAGAATCATGGGCAGTATCCGAAGATAAACTCAGCATTATCTTCAAGCTCAAGCCCAATTTAACATGGAGTGATGGCAAGCCGCTAACAAGCGAAGATTGCGTATTTACCCTGCATTTGATTCAAGATGATAAAACCCAAAGCCCTTACAAGTCCGATTATATGAAAGTGGTGTCCACCAAAGCCTTGGATGCGCAAACCTTTGAAGTGCGCTACAAAGAAATTTTTTCTCCAGCCCTTGCCACTTGGGCATCTTTGGCGATTTTGCCCAAGCATGTATTTAAGGGCATCAACATCATGGATACCGATTTATCTCGCCATCCCAAAGCCAGCATAGGCCCTTACTTTTTAGAAGATTGGCAAACCCAGCAAAGTATCACATTAAAAGCCAACCCTCATTATTTTGATGGCGATGTATGGATTGATAAGCGCATTACACGCATTATCCCTGACCCTGCCACCCAGTTTTTAGAATTAAGTGCTGGAAAAATTGATATGG
>JALUHL010000154.1 GCA_027053695.1 Ghiorsea sp. | reverse complement strand
TTTGATAGCTACCGAGCCATTTTTACCCGACTCCACAGCTTGATGCACAGCATACATACCCACCTCACGCGCCTCTTTGGCATCCACATCTGAAACAATAGTCGGGAAACTACGTTGCAGATAACCAAAAGTATCCGCTCGCACTCTCGCCCCTGCTGGCAATGCTTCTTTGACCATTGCCGATAATGTATCACCCAAAGCACCAGTGCCTGACAATTGCAAATTACCATGCGAATCTTTTTCACCCGTTGTTGCGATAGGATGCCCATCCTTATCCACAATACCTTCCGATACCGCAACCACACAGCGCCCATGCTGCTCGACTTGCGCTGCCACATCGGCTTTAAATCTTGCCACATCAAAGGTGCGCTCTGGCAAATAAATCAAATGCGGGCCATCACCTTCGCCTTGACGCGCCAATGCTGATGCTGCGGTTAAAAATCCTGCATCACGCCCCATCACCACATTGATTTTCACACCCGATAACGCTTTATTATCCCTATCATCGCCCATGAATGCCAAAGCCACAAAGCGTGCCGCCGAGGCAAAACCCGGGCAGTGGTCAGTCACTCTTAAATCATTATCAATGGTTTTGGGGATATGCATGGTACAAAAGTCATAATTTTCCGCTTTCGCCATCTCGGCAATGATGTGTGCCGTTTCCGCTGAATCATTGCCACCAATATAAAAGAAAAAACGAACATCATGTTTTTTAAATACTTCAAATACTCTTTCACATTCCGCTTTGCCTGGCTTGAGGCGAACTGAACCAAGTGCCGCAGCAGGTGTTGTTGCCACTTCTTCAAGCACTTCAACTGGCTGCGTGCTTAAATCAATAAAATCTTCGCCCATAATGCCTGCAATACCATGTTTGGCACCTAAAATACCTGTAATGGCATCTTGCTCACGCGCTGCGAGCACCGCCCCAACCAAGGATTGATTAATCACCGCCGTAGGTCCACCCGATTGCCCTATCACCATATTACCTTTAAGCATACAACACCTCCAACCTGCAGAATATGCAGTAGTTTATACCACAGCTATGCATACGACAAACAACCCTTTATTCAATCCCATATTCTAAACATGAGAATATTTACTTGCCCCTATTGATAAACATGACTAAAATGCTCCACTTTCAAATTTCAAGGTGGTTAAACGTTTATACAAATGCTTCGCTTATCTAAAATGACCGATTATGGTGTTTTATTGATGTCAGAACTTGCCAAGAGCAGTGGTGAGGTTCAGCGCGCGCCTGATTTGGCAGAAGCTACGCATATCCCACAACCTACCGTTCGCAAAGTGATGACCACGCTGATTCAAGCAGAGCTTGTTGAATCTGTACGCGGCATCAATGGTGGTTACAAGCTACAACGCGAGCCCCATCATATTAATGTGCGTGAAGTGATTCGCAGCTTAGAAGGCGATATTGCGCTTACAGGTTGTGAAGACAATGATGGTAAAGTTTGTGAGCAGGCCAGCGTGTGTGGCACGCGAACCAATTGGCTCAAAATCAATCAGGCTGTTTGCGATGCGCTGCAAAACATCAGCCTCAAAGATATGGTGGATGAAGGCTTTACCCCCATCTTTACTATGAAAAAAGTTTTACCCATCCGTGCTGCAAAAGCAACGGACACTGGAGCTATATAAAACATGGCAACAAATGAACAAATTCAAAACGATTTAGAAAAGCGCGAATATGATGCAGGTTTCACCACCGATATTGAGTCGGATACCCTGCCGCCTGGTTTAAATGAAGATACTATTCGTCATATTTCTGCCAAAAAAGATGAGCCGCAATGGCTATTGGACTGGCGCTTGGAAGCCTATCGCCATTGGTTAACTATGGATGAGCCCACTTGGGCTGCTGTGGATTATGAACCCACCGATTATCAGTCTATTTCTTATTATTCTGCGCCGAAATCCAATGATGATGCGCCAGAAACACTGGATGATGTTGACCCGAAACTACTGGAAACCTATGAAAAGCTAGGCATTCCTTTGCGTGAGCAAGAGTTTTTGGCAGGTGTGAAAAATATCGCTGTGGATGCTGTGTTTGATTCGGTTTCAGTGGCGACCACATTCAAAACCAAGTTACAAGAAGCAGGGGTGATTTTCTGCCCGATTTCTGAGGCGGTGCGCGATTATCCTGAGCTGGTACAACAGTACCTTGGTTCAGTTGTGCCCCAAGGTGACAACTTTTTTGCTGCACTCAATTCCGCCGTATTCACCGATGGCTCGTTTGTGTATATCCCCAAAGGTGTGCGCTGCCCTATGGAATTAAGTACATATTTCCGCATTAATGCGATGAACACAGGGCAATTTGAGCGCACATTGATTATTGCGGCTGAAGGTGCATATGTATCTTATTTAGAAGGTTGTACTGCACCCATGCGCGATGAAAATCAGCTGCATGCTGCAGTGGTTGAGCTGGTTGCATTAGACGATGCTGAAATCAAATATGCCACCGTGCAAAACTGGTATCCGGGTGATGAAAATGGTGTGGGTGGTATTTATAACTTCGTAACCAAACGCGCGGAATGCCGTGGCGCTCGCTCCAAAGTGAGCTGGACACAGGTGGAAACCGGCTCTGCGATCACTTGGAAATACCCAAGCTGCGTATTGCGGGGGGATGATTCAATCGGCGAATTTTATTCGGTTGCTGTCACCACCAACTGCCAACAAGCCGATACTGGCACCAAAATGATTCATTTGGGTAAAAATACCAAATCCACCATCATATCCAAAGGGATTTCGGCAGGTCGTGCCCAGCAGTCCTACCGTGGTTTGGTGCGCATGGGTAAAGGCGCAGAAAATGGGCGCAATTATACCCAGTGTG
>JALUHL010000153.1 GCA_027053695.1 Ghiorsea sp. | reverse complement strand
CAGTGGGAAGTGTTGCAGCAGCGTATGTTTGATATGCTTTCGCAGCGAGTGCTGCAACTGTTGCAAGGTATGCAGCGTTGCGCAGTGATTGGAAGGGATGCAGTGATGCATCAAATGTGGGACAAAAAACCGCTGTTGATTATGTTTGCGGCTGATGCAGGTGAAGCTGTGTTGCGGCAAGTTCATGATGCAGTAGATAAACGGGCTCAGGGAGAGATGAAATCTGCTGAGCAAACCCAAGTGGTGATTTCACTGTTGTGTGCGGCTGAACTAGGTCAAGCATTGGGTAGAGAAAAAGTATCGGTTGTGGCATTCACGGAGCGTGGTTCGCTGGTGAAGTTGCAGCAGTGTAGTATTTGGCAGCAAAAACTTAATGATTGCTGTCAGATAAAAAGGGAAAACAAGGTAACAAATGGCTAATAAACGCGTACTTGATTTGGCGAAAGATTTAGGTGTGACTGCAGATGATGTGCAGCGCGCAGCAGCAGACTGTGGGGTATCGGCAACGGGTCCAACCAGCAGCTTGGATAATGATGATGTATCCAAAGTGACTGCGGCACTGAAATCAAAAGATAGCAAAAAGTCAGGTGGCAAAACGCTGACCTTGGGTAAACCCTTATCATTGGGCGGTGGTAAACCTTCCAGTGGAGGCCATCATTCAGTGGAAGTCTCAGTGCGTAGGCGCAGAGGCAGGGTAACCACACCGCCACCTGTTGCGACTAAGGTTACGGATAAGCCTCAGGAAAAAGCGGAAGCACCTGTTGAAAAGAAAACGGCTACGAGCAAATCTGTATCACCTGCAAAAATGGCGGCTGAACGTATGGCAGCCAGCAAGGTTAAAAAATCAGAAGAGCAAGCTGCGCAGCGCCAACAAAAACGTGCGCAAGTGCAGCATAATGTCAAACAACCCAGAAGGCAGGGCGGCAATCATAAAAATGAAAGCTTGCCAACACGCACACCAAACCAATCGCGCGATCAACGCGGCGCAAGACCAAAACAAGGTGGGCCACGCACAACTATTCGTACAGGATTAACACCTGCGCAAATTGCAGCCAGTAAAGCGCCGCGCTCATCGATTAAACAAATTGAAGAAAAGATTACCAAAGAACGCAGGCAGCAAAGGCAAAATCGTCCGCAAGGTCAACGGCCTGGTGGGAATAATCGCCCGAATAATGCGCCAGCAGGTGCGGCACAACGTAGGTCACCTTCGGTTGCCGTTGCGCCTTCAGAGCAAATTGCAGCACCAGCAGGGCAAAAGCGTAGAGGCCCACAGCCAGGTCAGCGTTTCCAAAAGCGCAGATTATCGCCTGCTGAAAAAGCAGCACGCCGTGATTATTCATCCAAACGCCATGAGTCGTTAACACCAGAGCAAGAGGAGCGCATGGCGCGTCTTGCTAAAGGTGGCGGACGTCGCGGCAGAGGCAATACCATTACCAAAGATGATGAAGCATTTGTGGTTCGCGATGTGGAAGTGATGGATGGTATGATTGTCTCTGATTTGGCAGCCAAAATGGCAGTAAAATCAGCAGACTTGATTAAAAAGCTATTTGAAATGGGGCAAATGATTTCAGTGAATGAAAGCATTGATGCCGATACTGCGATGTTGATTGTTGAAGAATTTGGGCATAAACCAACGCTTATCAATGAAGCTGCGGTTGAAGATGTATTGATTGCTGAAGTTGAAGAAGATGAAGGCAAGCTTTCTCCTCGCCCACCTGTTGTGGTGGTTATGGGGCATGTGGATCATGGTAAAACTTCGATTTTGGATGCCCTGCGTAAAGCTGCGGTTGCAGATGGGGAAGCTGGCGGTATCACGCAGCATATTGGTGCGTACATGGTCAAGCTTGAATCCGATGAGCGGGTTGTGTTTGTGGATACACCGGGTCATGAAGCCTTTACGGGCTTGCGTGCACGTGGGGCTAACCTAACAGATGTTGCTGTGCTTGTGGTGGCGGCCGATGATGGTGTGATGCCACAAACCGTTGAAGCTTTAAATCATGCGCGTTCTGCGGGTGTGCCGATTATTGTGGCTGTGAACAAAATGGATAAAGAAGGCGCTGACCCTGAAATGGTGAAACGTCAGCTAGCAGAACATGAAGTGGTGCCCGAAGATTGGGGCGGAGATACGATTTTTGTGAATGTATCTGCACACACGGGCGAAGGTTTGGAAGACTTGCTAGAAATGTTAGCGCTGCAAACTGAAATTTTAGAATTACGCGCTAACCCAGACCGTACTGGTCGTGGTGTAGTGATTGAATCGCGCTTGGATAAAGGTCGCGGCCCCGTTGCTACAGTGCTCGTACAAAATGGTACATTCCATAAAGGCGATACGGTTGTCGTGGGTTCTGTGATGGGTCGTATTCGGGCGATTGTGGATGAAAATGCTGTGCAACATAAAACAGCAGGCCCATCGATTCCATTTGAATTGATTGGTTTGAAAGAAGTGCCTGAGGCTGGTTTGGAAATAGTTGCGGTTGAAAATGAACGCGATGCCAAAGATATTATCAGCTACCGTAAAGAAAAAGAACGTCAGCAAGGCATGACCAGCGATAAACGCGCTACACTTGATGAAATGTTTGCTGATATTCAGAGTGGTATTGCTGAAGTACCTGTACTTATCAAGGGCGATGTAACGGGTTCTGTGGAAGCTATGGCTGAGTCCTTGGTGAAAGCGGGTACGGATGATGTGAAAGTCAAAGTCATTCATAAAGCCATTGGTGGTATTACCGAATCAGATATTATGCTGGCATCGGCATCCAATGCGATTGTGATTGGCTTTAATGTGCGCCCAGAATCCAAAGCGAAGAAACTGGCTGCTGATGAAGGCGTGGATGTTCGCTTCTATAAAGTGATTTATGATGCTATCGATGAAGTGAAGCTTGCGATGGCGGGTAAACTTTCACCCGATGAAGTTGAAAAAGTTACAGGTTCAGCAGAAGTTCGCGAAGTCTTTGTTGCGCCTAAGGTTGGTGCAATTGCAGGGTCTTATGTGACTGATGGCTTTGTAACCCGAGGTTCTAAAGTTCGTGTACTTAGAGATGGCGTGTTGATTTATGATGGCACATTGGCTTCATTACGTCGCTTTAAAGATGATGTGAAAGAAGTGAAGTCTGGTTATGAGTGTGGTATTGGTGTTGAGAATTTCAATGATGTAAAAGAAGGGGATACCTTCGAGTTTTACGTGATTGAGGAAGTTGCAGCAACTTTATAAACCATGAAAGCATTGAAATCACCTGCGCTTAGTCGTTTTCAAACGGATTTCCACCGTTTGTTGACCACGCTTTTGCAGCGTGAAGTTGAAGACCCCATGTTGATGGGGATTAGCTTAACGCGCTTGGATTTAACCGATGCGCAAGGACATGCGCTTGCTTATGTGTATAGCATGATGCCTGTGGATGAAAAAGAATGCGTACGGCGTTTGAACAAGCTTAGCCCACATCTGTCGCACTTATTGCGCAAAGCTATGCCGAAAAAGCGTTTGCCTGAGTTGGTCTTTCGCTGGGATGATGCTTTGGATAAAACCCATGGCGTGTTGGATGCCATGGATGCCATGCAGGGCATCAAATGATACAGGCTAACATTTTTCTATGATTTTATTTCCTGAACAAGATTGGTCTGCGATTGTTGCACAACTCAAAGCATCCAAGCATGTGATGCTCACCACCCACTGCAATTCAGATGCCGATGGCATTGGCTCTGAGTTGGCATTGTTTCACACGCTTGAAAACATGGGTATTCAAGTATCGATGTTTAACCGCGATGTGGTGCCCCGTATTTGTAAGTATTTAACGGGTTCTGATTTGATTCAAGTGGGTGATAACCCTGATGTATCTACTGTGGACACCGTAGTTGCTTTGGATGCAGGCGCACAATCTAGGCTTGGTTTTGCCGATGAAATGTTTGCGGGCAAAACCTTAATCAATATCGACCACCATGCAAGCAACCCTGATTATGGCGATATCAATGTGGTCAATTCAGATTATTGTGCCACGGGTGCTATGATGTTTGATTTGATTCAGCATCTTGGCCAATCTTTATGCAAAGCCAGCGCAGAAGGCATTTATGCAGCAGTTTTAACGGATACAGCGAGCTTTCATTTGGATAGAGTCAATGCAGACGTGCATCGTATGACGGCAGACTTGATTGAAGCAGGTGCAGAGCCTTCTGTGGCGGCAGAAGCAATATACAATAGCCAGCCATTAGCACGCTTGGAATTGCTAACTCTAGCCTTGCAAACTTTATCCATGGAAGATGACGGTCGTTCGGCATGGATGCATGTTACTCAAGCCATGCTTGATGATACTGGCGCAGACAATGAAGACACTGAAGGTTTTATTGATGTCAGCCGCACCATTGAAGGGGTTGAAATCGTGGTATTTATTCGCCCTGAACATGGCAACCGTTGGAAGGTAAGCTTTAGAGGTAAAGCTGGGCGTGATGTGGGCGCTGTGGCGGCAAGCCTTGGTGGTGGCGGTCATAAGTATGCTGCAGGTTGTGCGGTTTCGGGAAGTCTGGAAGATGTATATGCCAAAGTTCGTCAAGTTGTGGGCGCGGTTTTTGTGGGTACTGATTCTTCAACATGAGCACAGCCCAACACCCATGCGGTGTACTCTTTTTTGATAAACCCAAAGGCTGGACCTCGCGCAAGGCAGTGAATCATGTGATTCATTTGTTTGCAAAACCCGAACAAAAAAACAGAAAACAACGACCCAAAGCAGGGCATGCAGGTACATTAGACCCTTTGGCAACAGGCATGCTTCCCATTTTGTTGGGCGATGCAACGCGCTTTTCAGGCTTGGGCTTGCATGCTGAAAAAAGCTATGAAGTCAGCTTTGATTTATCCTTTCAAACCGATACCTTAGATTTAGAAGGTGAGACAGTAGAAAAGTTTGATAACATCCAAGTTTTACAAGCGCAATTAGAAGATGCATTAAAATTATTCGTGGGTGAAATCCAACAAACGCCACCGGCATATTCTGCAATTCGAGTGAATGGAAAACGCGCACATGCTTTAGCCAGACAAGGTGAGCAGGTGCATTTGCAAGCCAGAGCGATTGAAATCAAATCTATTGAATTACTCCATTATGAAGGTGATGTTGTCACTTTAGCGGTGGATTGTAGCAAAGGCACCTATATCCGCTCTTTGGCTAGAGATATTGGTTTGGCCTTGGGTGTTGGTGGTTGTGTGACTATGCTTAGGCGAGTGAGCAGTGGTGGTTGGCCTGCGGAAATGATGGTGGGCTTAGCAGAACTGGAAGAAAAGAAAGAAGCGTGTATTCTCCCGTTACAAATTTGGTTGCGTGACTTGCCGCAGGTGAAGTTAGGCGAAGATGAAGCCATGCGTTTCGTGTTAGGACAACGCTTGCGATGGGATGCTAACATAAGCGACCAAGCTTTATGCTGCGTGAGTTATGATGATATGGTGTTGGGTACAGCGCGGTTTCAACAGCCAATAAGCGTGTTGCAACCTGAGCGCGTTTTACCCACAGCACAGGAGAAGATGGCATGGACACAAAAAGTTTAATCGTTGGTTTTGTGGTTGGTATTGCATTGGGAGCATTGGGCTTGAATGCTTTGCAACAGCCCACAACAGCCGCAGTAGCTCAAGACAAACAACAACATACGCAAAATAAGGAGCAGAAAATGAGTGATAGTAATATCGTAACAATGGAATTGGAAAATGGCACAGTAACCATGGAATTGTACCCTGATGTGGCGCCGAATACTGTGGAAGCATTTAAGAAGCTTATCAAAAAAGGATTCTATGATGGTCTAACGTTTCATCGTGTGATTCCAGGCTTTATGGCGCAAGGCGGCGACCCTGATGGCACAGGCATGGGTGGCCCTGGATATTCACTAAAAGCAGAGTTTAATAATAAAAAACATGTGCGTGGTACATTGGCGATGGCGCGTTCTTCCGACCCTGATTCAGCGGGAAGTCAGTTCTATATTTGCTACGCGCCACAACCGCATTTGGATGGGCAATATACCATTTTTGGTCAAGTGACGGATGGCATGGAATTTGTGGATGACTTGCATAATGGAAGCATCATTAAGAAAATGACGCTTGTGCAAGCTGGAGAATAAACGTGACAGAACAAGACATGCTCAATATGTATGAAGATGCTGGCGCACTGCTACAAGGTCATTTTGTGTTATCCAGCGGCAGGCATTCAGCTAGATATTTGCAATCCGCATTGGTGCTGATGCATCCCAGTCATGCCACAGCATTGGCAACGGAGCTGGTGAAAACCATCAATCCTGATGATTATGATATGGTGGTATCGCCTGCGATTGGCGGGCTAGTCATTGGTCAAGAAGTGGCAAGGCAACTGGATAAACCTTTTATTTTTACCGAGCGTAAAGAAGGCGAAATGCAAATGCGCCGAGGTTTTTCTATACCTGAAGGTGCTAAGCTTTTGGTGGTTGAAGATGTGATTACCACGGGTGGCTCAGTGTGCGAATGTATTGCTGTTGTTCGTGAATATGGTGGTAAACCGACCACTGTTTTGGCAGTGGTGGACAGAGCGCCGCAGCAAGATGGGCGCTTTGACATACCACACCATACAGTGATTGCATTGGATGTGGAAACGTATGCACCTGATACATGCCCGATGTGCAAAGAAGGTTTGCCTGCTGTGAAACCGGGTAGCCGAGGCAATGCTTGATGACAAAGGCTTCTGCTAGCCCAGTCATTCGCTGCTTCCCCTTTGGCGGCGTGGGTGAATTTGGCAAAAATATGATGGTGTATGCCATTGATGATGAAGCTATTATTGTCGATATAGGGCTAGGTTTTCCTGAAGCAGGGCAACATGGTATCAATGTGGTGATTCCTGATATTTCAGCTTTGGATGAGTTGGGCTTAAAGATTCACGGCATCGTCTTAACCCATGGTCATGAAGACCATATTGGTGGTCTTCCTTTTATTTTGCCGAAATTGAAGCTGCCTGTTTGGGGTACACCCATCACCTTGGCTTTGGTGAAAAACAAAATGGAAGAAGCCAAATATAAAGCTGAGCTTCATCCTTTGCCTGAGGATGGTACACTCACCCAAGTGGGCTCATTTCAGGTGGAGGCGATTCCTGTGACCCATTCGATTATGGATGCGGTCTCTATTGCGATTCATACGCCATTGGGCGCGATTATTCACACGGGTGATTTTAAGTTTGACCCTTCGCCGATTGATGGGCGCTCTACGGAACTGCATAGGTTTGCCAAGCTTGGTGATGAAGGGGTGCTGCTGCTATGCTCAGATTCCACCAATTCGCCAAGAAGCGGGTCTAGCCCCAGTGAATCCAGTGTGGGTGCGCCGCTGAAGCAAGCAATTTCTCAATGCTCGGGTAAAGTTATTGTATCCACATTTTCATCGAATATGTTCAGGATTCAGCAGATTATTGATGCTGCTTTAGCCAATGGACGCAAGATTGCTTTTGCAGGGCGTAGCCTTGAGAAAAATGTGGAAATCAGCAAATTGATGGGTCGTCTCAGTCTCCCAGACAATCAAGTGGTGAACATCAAACAAACCGAAGGTATTCCTGATAACGAGCTATTGATTGTTGCCACCGGTTCACAAGGTGAGTGGCGAGCTGCATTATCACGCATTGCACAAGACCATTTTCCAAAGTTGCATTTGGGTGTGGGTGATTTGGTTATCTTTTCATCATCTTCCATCCCAGGCAATGAGCGTTTGATTGCTAGATTATTCAATCATATTTATCGTCGTGGTGCGCGAGTGTTGCATGCAGGGCAAGCGCATTTGCATGTGTCAGGTCATGCACAAGCCCATGAACTCAAAACCATGATTCAGCTGACACGCCCGAAATATATGTATCCTGTGCATGGGGAATATCGCAATTTGGTGGAGCATCAACATTTGGCAGTTGCCACCAATGTACCGTTTGAAAATACGATCATTTCTGAAAATGGGCATAGTGTTGAAGTCAGTGAGTCGGGCATCAAACATGGGCCTGATTTCCATGTAGGCGCTGTGTTTGTGGATGATTCTGGGCGCGATGAGCTTGATTATGCGGTGCTCAAAGATAGACGCTCTTTGGCGGATGAGGGCATCATCACAGCCGTGGTGTTGATTAATCAGCATAGTGGGCAAGTCATTGGTATCCCCGAGCTTTTGACACGCGGCGTATTGCGTGATGAAGTATCCGAAGAAATTTTAGATGAAGTTGCAGCAAGTTTGCGCCATCATTTAGAAGGACTAAGCCAAGAAGTCTTGGCGGATATGGATGCGGCAAGGGAAGAAGTTCGCTTGTTTGTGCGCCGCTGGTGCAAAAAGAAATTGGGGCGTAGGCCTATGGTTGCCACCACCATTTTGGAGGTTTAAAGCTTGAGTTTGGATGTGTTAAACCCCAAAACCATGTGGCGTGAATCGCTAGCATTCTTATTGCTGGCGGTTGTGGTCATGCTGGGTTTATCGCTTTTGAGCTACTCGCCTGAAGACCCATCTTTTAACAATACCACAGAAATGATGCCTGAAAATATGATGGGCATTGTTGGCGCACATATTTCAGATGTGTTGATGCAGCTTTTTGGTTATGGCTCATGGCTTTGGGTCACTCTGGGGTTGCTTGTGGCATATCGTATTGCTTTTGAAAAACATCCTTATTTCGGTGATTGGACAGCGTTATTTTGGTTGCCATTTATGCTGGCAATTTCAGCACTTTTGGCTTCGCACTGGGGAGACACAGCTTTGCCAGCTGGGGCTGGTGGTGCGCTAGGGTATTTATTTGCGCATAGCTTAACCAACACCTTGTATGTGGTAGGCCGCGATTTGATGCTGATTACCATGTTGCTCAGTAGCTTTATTGTTGCATCCCATGTTTCCTTGCTCATGCTTATCAAGCAAGTGGGTGTTGGCATAGTCTGGCTGTTGAAGCAGGGCTGGCTATTTATCCAATCCCTGCAAGGCAAAGTCGCCAATCAGGTGAAAGAAAAACAAGTGCGCGTTGAAGCGCGCGAAGCTAGGGTTGAAGAAAAGAAAAAACGCCCCGTGCATATTCAAAAGTCAGAGCCAAAAATTATTCAGCCTGAAAAGGTTGAGGTTGCTGAGCGTGTTAAAATTGAAGAGCATCAACCTTCC
>JALUHL010000152.1 GCA_027053695.1 Ghiorsea sp. | reverse complement strand
ATTTTCAGCCTTTTCTTTCATTGCTAACATATCATTCTCCCTGCTTGAGCCATGCTATTGTATCGCCAGCAACAGCCGACTTATTTTCTTGTTGGATTTGTTCATAAACTTCAAGTCTGTGGACGGGTATGTCATCAGGTGCTTCAATGCCAAAGCGAACAACATGCCCGTTTTGAATCTCATGGATAACAACACGAATATTATCTGAGATACGAATGGCTTCACCCACTTTTCTACGCACAACTAACATCAGTTTAACGCAAGAAGTTCACTAAGGATAAGCTTTTGATATTGGCAATTTGGCTATACGAAGCTTGTAGAGCAATGTCCGCCTTTTGCATGGCTGCAACAAGGGCTGGTACATCAGCAGCTTCATGCGTATTCATACGCTTATCTATTGCAAATTTCATATCTTCATAAGATTGGGTATAGCTTTGTATAGCGCTGATTTGCCCACCCACGCGGCTGGTTAAATCAATCATATTATTGCTTGCGGTGGTGAGTTCAGAGATAGCTGTTGCCATACCTGCTTGATCGTTGTTTAACAAGGCATTCTGGAAATTACTTAGTGCTGAAAAAGTGTTGGTGAAAGCAGGCTCATCACCGCGCACATTACTGGTGAGGGTTTGGGTGCTGCTGACGGAGACAATACGGTCTTGATTGGAGCCTTGGTATTGGTAAGCGCCGAGGGCATCTTGCTTGAAAGCTTGTTGGTTTACGGCTGTGCCAGAAAACAATGCCTCCCCTTGCCATTGTTGGTTGGCAGAGTTGACAGCTTGGTCGAGCAAATGCTGCACTTCGATTGCAGCTGCGGCATGCTCTTGAGCGCCAATTTGCCCTGATGCTTGTTGAACAGCGAGGGTTTGTGCGCGCGTGAGCACATTGGATATGTCATGCAACATGGTTTGGCTGGCAGATAATCTAGAATCGGCAACGGTTAAAGCCTCCAAGCCACCTTGGATTTGCCCTTGGGTATGTCGCAAATCAAGTGATGTTTTATAGTCTAACCCCGCTTGGGCTGGGCGCTGGAAACGTGTGCCTGACGCAATACTAGCATTTCCATCATTCTTGATTTTGAGCTGCTTATTGATGCCCGACAATAAGTTCTCATACATTTGGTTATTGGTTATTCTCATCGTAAAATCCCCATCAAACTATCAAGCATTTGATTATTGGTTGATATGATTTTCGCAGAAGCTTCATAAGCGCGTTGAAATTTCATCATGGCAATAAGCTCTTCATCCACATTGACCCCTGAAACAGCTTCACGCTGTTGAATCAATGAGGATGCTTCTGCAGAGCGGTAGTCTTTTTGCTGGCCAGCTAAACCAACATCAAGGCCATATTGGGAAGATAAATTCGCAATACGGTCATGTAAGCTGGCGGGCGTGGTTCCATCAACGCTGATCGCACTATCTTGTAAATTCATGATAGCTGCTGCGGCACGCTGGTCGCCTGCTTGTAGCAAGGATGTTGCCGCATCTACATAACCCGTGCCTATGGTGTTTGCATCATTTTGAACAGCTTGGGATAATGCTAAGTTTCCTGCTGTAGCGCCATGGAAGAAGCTATTAATTTCATAAGCAGCAAGAACATTGGATGTGTCATCAGCAAAGGCAATCGTGTTCGTGCCCGCATCCAAATTGAGGCGACCCACGCTATCCACGGTTGCCGTAACACCTGTAATCGCATTGAGAGATGCAGCGATATCATTCATGGTGGTGGTCGCAGTGATGGTGATGGTGGTTTTGCTTGTGGGTAGCAAAGGGGCTCCTGCACTATCATAAATATGCACATTGAAGCTTCCTGCTTGAACTTTGCTGGCAAAAGGTAGTTGTTGGCTAATATCATTGAGTGCGAGTGCAGGGTTGGTTGCGCCTTGCCCAGATTGAATTTTGCTTAGACGGACAGGGCTAGCAGCATTGCTTTGAATTTGGTTGGTGGAAAAAGCTAAGTTGCTGGCAAAACTATCTAAAGTATTGATGTAGCCTTGATAGTATTCATCTCTTAGTTTGATGGTACCACCTAAACTACCGCCTGTATCTAAGCCTTGGACTTGCTGATTGGTACCTGAAATAATGATGCCTTGATACCCAGATGCTGAAGCAGTGCTTCGTGCTAAATGCCTTGCCACACCATCTTGAACCAATAAATCACCACCTTTGGTTTGCAAAAGTATGCCACCGTCTTGAGTATCGACTTGTTGAATAGGTATAATCTTTGCTAATTCTCGTATGGCAGTATCACGCTGATCACGCAAATCATTAGCAATGCTACTGTTGCCCTGTTTGCCAGCTTCATGAGCTTTGATTTGTTGGCTTAAAGCAGCAATGTTATCGAGCTTGAGGTTGACATCACTGACTTGTTGAGAGATGGATTGGTCAAGCTTGGTTTGTCCATCATTGAGCTGGGTATACATATTGGATAGTTGCTGAATCAATGTCTCACTTTTGTTGCGCACATTATACTTTTGTGCTGTATCTTGGGGATTGTTGCTGAGCTGTTGCCAAGATAAGAAAAAATCATTGACGGCTGCTGAAAGCCCCGTGTTATCCAAACTACCAAAGCTATTTTCAATGGTGGAAAGCCCTGATGCTACTTGATTCCAGAATTCAAATTGGGAAGCATTTTCACGCTGAGCATTGTTGATGAGTGGATCTACGGCACGATCAATACTTTTGATATCAATGCCGCGCCCAAAGTCTAAGCCACCAATGCTTTCAGGTGTGGCAGTGACCAAATTGGCCGTTTGCCTTGAATAGCCAGCGGTATTGACGTTGGCAATATTATGCGAAACCACATCCATAGCTTTTTGTTGGGAGCGCAGGCTAGAGGCAGCAATATTTAAACCTTGGAAACTCATCGTACAGC
>JALUHL010000151.1 GCA_027053695.1 Ghiorsea sp. | reverse complement strand
CTGCGATTCTAGCTGTTGAACATGCAACGAAGTATTTTATGAGTTCCAACTGCTTATTTCTGCTTAGTTTACAATGCTTTATGTACATCTGATCACCTTAACTTTTTTAAAGTCAGGTGTCAGCCCCTAATGTTTATCAGAATCCACCACGCAGATTTATCTCTGTCATGCCATCTTTTTGCTTGTATTACTAACGAAGGATATAGAGCTATCAACGTAAACAATAGAGATGCTAAACCTGTGTCTTGCCCAGTAGTTGAGATATCTATGACGGTAGTAATTATCGTACCCGCGAAAACTACCAACATAAACATCCAATATGATTTGCGACTTATTCTGCCTTCACACGTAAAAAGCATTTTTTGCATTTTACTTCTCCTTATCTGTTTGCCTCATTAATTATGATCGTAGGTTACTCGAAACCGAGACCATGCTTCTCCAACCTAACAATCCCATTCGAGGGAATGATAGTATTACTATACATAGGTGGAAGAATCATCCGCTTTATTGCTTATGAAAGGCAAAAAGAGGATAGAGGCTGTTGGTCTATGTATCACAGGCTAATGATGGGATAGAAGCTTGCTGCTGTCAAACTGCTTACATGGCTTGGGTCAATAATGATAAAGCTTTGCAGCATGGATAAAAAAAACGACCCCATTGCTGAGGTCGCTTGAATATTGAGAAGATGCTTTGAATTAAAGCTTATCTGCTTCTTCAGCCAAGTATGAAGCCACGCCATCAGCATCAGGCTTCATCGCTTTGTCGCCTTTTTGCCAACCAGCAGGGCAAACTTCGCCGTGCTCTTCTGTGAATTGAAGGGTGTCAATCATGCGTAGCATTTCATCAACATTACGACCTAGTGGAAGGTCGTTAATCACTTGATGACGAACTTTACCCGCTTTGTCGATTAAGAAAGAACCGCGAAGCGCAACATCGCCACCCAATAGGTGGTACTGATTGCCTTCATCATCTTCAACCGTTTCATTGCCCATCAACACATCATAATCCGCTGCAATAGACTTGCTCAAGTCTGCAACCAATGGGTATGCAACTGGGCCAATGCCACCTTCGTTGATGGGTGTGTTGCGCCATGCAACATGTGAGAATTGGGAATCAACAGAACAGCCAATCACTTGCACGCCACGCTCTTCAAATTCTTTGATGCGATGGTCAAAAGCAATCAATTCGCTTGGGCAAACAAATGTGAAATCCAATGGGTAGAAGAACAATACCACTTCTTTTCCTGCATAATCTGATAATGAAAACTCTTCATTGATGCTGCCATCAGGCATGACTGCTTGTGCAGTAAACTGGGGTGCATCTTTTCCTACTAATACGCTCATAATAACTCCTTAACTTAAACTTAGAGGGGAAGCATATCATAAAAATATGACATGGCGTACCCCATATTTTATTTGGGTGTTTGTTGTTTGAATGTTTGTCGATTTAAAACTTAGGCATACCCGGCATACCGCCGCCCATGCCCATTTTCCCAGCCATGGCTTGCATCATGCGCTTGCCTTTGCCGCCTTTCATTTTCTTCATCATTTTTTGCATTTGTGTAAATTGTTTGAGCATTTTGTTCAGCTCTTGAATGGATGTGCCAGAGCCTGCGGCAATGCGTTTTTTGCGGCTACCGTTAATCACTTTAGGGTATTGGCGCTCTTTGGCGGTCATAGAATAGACCATAGCCTGCATACGTTTCATCGGCTTATCATCGAATTGCCCCAAAGCTTCTTGCGGCACATTCATGCCCGGCATCATTTTCATAATGCCGCTGATACCACCCATATTCTGCATTTGCCCCATTTGCTCAGCAAAATCCATCAAATCAAAGCTGCCTTTTTTGATTTTTTTGGCGGCTTTGGCTGCCTTTTCTTTATCAATGGTGGCTTCCATTTTCTCGACAAGCCCAACAATGTCACCTTGCCCAAGAATACGGCCTGCCATACGCTCTGGGTCAAACAACTCAAAGGCATCAAGCTTTTCACCTGTACCCACATAACGAACTGGAACGCCAGTGCTGAAAGCAACAGATAATGCAGAACCGCCACGCATATCTGCATCCGTTTTGGACATGATACAGCCCGTTAGCTTCACAGATTGATGGAATGTTTCTGCAATTTCTAAGGCGGTTTGCCCTGTCATGGCATCAAGCACCAAAAGCTTCTCGCTTGCATGCACTGCTTTTTCCACAGCTTTGATTTCAGCCATCAGCGCATCATCAACCACTTGCCGACCTGCAGTATCCAAAATCAAAATATGATTGCCGCCAAGGCGAGCTTGTTTTAAAGCATCGGCTGCCATGTGTTCAGGTTTGTTACCTGCACCTGCCAAATAAGGCACACCGACACGCTCAGCCAATAATTCCAATTGTTCGCGTGCTGCGGGGCGCGTGGCATCCACGGATGTTACAGCGACTTTTTTGCCTTGTGCGGTGAGAAGTTTAGCAAGTTTGCCTGCGGTGGTGGTCTTACCCGCGCCTTGCAAACCGCAAAGCATAATCACGGAAGGAATTTTTGAAGTGTCTAAGTCGCGGCGTTGCCCGCCAAGAACCATGGCAAGCTCATCATGCAGGATTTTAATAATAACCTGACCGGGTTGCAGGCTTTTGGCGACTTCAGCGCCCAATGCGCGCTCGCGAACTGCATCCAATAAGTGCTTAACCACTGGAAGGGCAACATCAGCTTCGAGTAATGCCATGCGCATCTCGCGTAGTGTGGCATCCAAATCGGCTTCGCTAACGCGGGCTGAACCGCGTAACTTATTGGCAATGCTACCTAATTTGTTGGTTAATGAATCAAACATAGACACGCTCACTTCTTTTCAGGATTAAAACTTAAAAACGAAGCATAGCTATTGCCTAAGTAAACTTCCATTCTAAG
>JALUHL010000150.1 GCA_027053695.1 Ghiorsea sp. | reverse complement strand
TTAGGTATGGGTAAGGGTTATTTTGACCGTTGGTTATCTCAATATGGTGAGGGTTTGGATGTGGTGGGTTTAGCCTTTAGCTGCCAAGCGCTTCCCAAAGTGCCTGTTGAACCGCATGATGTGCCGCTCTCAACCATTATAACAGAACAAGGAATACTTCATGTCCAATAGTTTAAATATACTCATCATTGGCGATGTGCTGGGCAAAGCAGGGCGCAGAGCATTACGCGATCATTTGCCCAACTTATTGGATGAACATCAAATTGATTTTTGCGTGGCCAATGGTGAAAACATTGCCGCAGGATTTGGTACCACTTTAAAGCTTGCCGATGAGCTGTTTACTTTGGGTGTAGATGTCATCACCAATGGTAATCATTGCTGGGACCAGCGCAGTTTTTTAGAAGATATTGAAGAGGATGATAGATTTGTGCGGCCGGCAAACTTTTCCAAGTATGCGCCGGGCAATGGATGGACAGTTCAAGAAACCCGTGAGGGGCATAAAGTCGCCGTGATTAACCTTATCGGGCAAGTGTTTATGGGCACTTGGGATTGCCCTTTTGAAGCGGCAGATAGGGTATTGGCTGAAATTCCTGATGATGTGAATGCCATTCTGGTGGACTTGCATGCAGAAGTGACCAGCGAAAAAATGGGCATGAGTTGGTATTTGGATGGGCAAGTAAGCATGGTCTATGGCACACATACCCATGTGCCAACCTGCGATGAAATTATTCACCCCAGTGGCACGGCATTTCAATCGGATATTGGTATGACAGGGTCTTATAACTCGATTATTGGTATGAAAAAAGATGGTGCACTTAGGCGTATGGTGCAGCGATTACCGCAACGCTTTGAAGCGGTTGAGCGTGGTGCAACACTTTTTGCCACCAAGATTACTGTGGATGCAGAGAGCAAACAAACCACGGCGATTGAAAGGGTTTGTGTTCGTCCAGAGATTTGAAGGCTGTTTGTAGTAGATTAGTTGAATTGATAGCACAAAAAAGGGCAGCAATGGGCTGCCCTTTTGTTATTGAGTACGTTTGTACTTATTTATTTAACAATGATGGTGAAAGCTCTGGACTTTCAGCAAATGTTTTAAGCTTTTGTGCCCGAGATGGGTGACGAAGTTTACGTAAGGCTTTGGCTTCAATCTGACGAATACGCTCACGCGTGACATTAAATTGTTTGCCCACCTCTTCTAAGGTGTGGTCGGTGTTCATACCAATACCAAACCGCATACGAAGCACCTTTTGCTCTCTGTCGGTTAAGTTTTCCAAGACTTCATGTGTGGATTCACGCAAAGCTTCAATCACCGCAGTATCCAATGGATTCTCAGCTTTAGCATCCTCGACAAAATCGCCCAAGCTGGTGTCATCATCATCACCAACGGGTGTATCCAAAGAAACAGGTTCTTTAGCCACTTCTAAAATTTGCTCAACCTTTTCAATGGGCATTTCTAATTTGATAGCCAATTCTTCAGGGCTAGGTTCACGGCCTGTTTCCTGAGCAATTTGGCGAGAAATGCGCATGATTTTATTGATGGTTTCAATCATATGCACAGGAATACGAATGGTACGCGCTTGGTCGGCAATGGAGCGCGTAATGGCTTGGCGAATCCACCATGTTGCATAGGTTGAAAATTTATAACCCCTGCGCCATTCAAATTTGTCCACCGCTTTCATCAAACCGATATTGCCCTCTTGAATCAAGTCCAAGAAACCAAGCCCACGGTTGGTATATTTTTTGGCAATAGAAATCACCAAACGTAAGTTGGCTTCAATCATTTCACGTTTGGCTTGGCGCATTTTGGCTTCGCCCATGGTGAGTTTGCGAGCGACATCTTTAAGCTCATACACATCCATTTCGCTTTCTTGTTCCACACGTTTTAAGCGGCGTTGGTTTTCTTTGATTTTAGTGGTCGCCATGGTGAATGCTTCTACCCACTTTGCATCAGGATTTTGCTTGACCATATCTTGAGCCCACTTTTCATCAGTCATACGGGTAGGGAATGATTCCAAAAATAGTTTTCTTGGCATTTTCGTTTTTAATACTTGGTCGCGAATGGCGCGTTCATATTTGCGCACACGCTCCACCGAGCTTTTAAAGCGAGCCACCAACATAATCAATTGTTTGTTGGAGAAAGGGATGGTCACCAATTCAAGAAGCATCGCATTGAGCAGCAAATCAGCTTGAGCAGCCAACTTCTTGTCCCGTGGTTTGCGCACACGTTGTTGGCGAACTTTTAAGAATTCCTCATGCAATTCTTTGGCTTTTTCAAAGTGTTCCAAGGCAGATTCAAGTTGCTCTTCTTTGGTAATGACTGTTTCTTCCATCGGTGTGCCATCAGGCGTTGCGGTACGCGCTTTAATAGCAGCTGCCAATGCCTCAGCACTCATTTTAGGTTTGTTGTCTATCAAATCGTCATCATCGCCTTCGCTTTTGTCCATGCGATTTTCATATTGCGCAATGGCAGCAGCATTGACCACTTTATCATCAATATCCAAGATATCTTTGAAGTTAGGCTCTTCTTCCAATTCGATGGCTTCATCTCGGATTTCAATCACGCGTTCGCCTAAATACATGATTTCGCGGAAAGTCGCAGGGCACAAACAAATCGCTTCATGCACTTGCATACGACCTTCTTCGATGCGGCGTGCAATTTCAATTTCACCTTCACGGGTTAAAAGCTCCACAGTTCCCATTTCGCGTAAATACATGCGCACAGGGTCATCAACGCGAATCACTGTACCTAACGTGGTGGTATCTGCGCGAAGGGCTGAATCTTCTTTGCGCAAACGGTCTTTACGCATGGCGTATTCACCCGTTGGTGCGCGTTGTGGATCCACCACTTCAACACCCATTTCGGTGAATAGGTTAATAATACCTTCAACTTG
>JALUHL010000149.1 GCA_027053695.1 Ghiorsea sp. | reverse complement strand
GCTCTAAGGCTTCATCCACTTTGTCTTCACGCACGGCATCTTCAATGGCAGAAATGTCTTTGGTGGGGATGACTACAGACGAGCGCAAGCTCCAAAAGCGTTCAAAAATAATGGTTAAAGATACCAAAGATGTGACAATCAGGATATACATCACAATGCCACCCTGAGAAATAAATTCGTACATGGAATAACCGCCTAAAAAGAGTTTTACCGAATCATGCTGGCGCAAGTATAGGCTGGCTTTGTCGTGCTGCAATCGCGAAGTTAATGAAATCTCAAGCAAGGGCGGTTATGCTTGGCTGCATATGATGGATGTTCATGGAGATAGCGCATGATTGATAAAGGTTTGTTTGAGATTTTAGTTTGCCCCAAATGTAAGGGTAAAGTGGATTATAATGTGGATAAATCAGGTTTGGTTTGCCCTGCTTGCAAGCTGGAATATCCAATTCGTGATGATATTCCTGTGATGTTGATTGATGAGGCTGCTAAGGTTTCTGCATAACTTCATATGCGTGATAAACCCGTAAAAGCACCGCTTTGGACAAGGCTAGTTTTTGGCTTTCTTGCCAAAATGCCTATGCCTATCATGCATATGTTTGGTGATGCTTTGGGCTGGCTTTATTATACCTTAGATAAGCGGCATAGAGGCATTACGCTGCGCAATATCGCCAGAGTATTCCCTGATAAACCCAAAGCCGAAAGAATCTTGCTTGCCAAGCGAACTTTTAAGCAAATGGGGCGCACGTTGATGGAAATTCCTTATGTATTTTCCGCCAGCCGAGAAAGCTTACTTAAGCATGTGGATGTGCAAGATAAAGACATTTTGCAAGATGCTTTGGCACAACACAAAGGTGTGATTCTTTTGGCATCCCATTTTAGCAACTGGGAGTTGATGGGGCTGATGCCAAGCATGTTGGGCTATCAAACATCCATGATTTATCGCCAGCTTAATCAAAAACCTCTGGATACGTACACACTAGCATCGCGTTCACGCTTTGGTACGCATTTGTACCCAAGAAACTCAGGTGTACGTTGGTTGATGCGCGCGCTTAAAAATAATCACTGCATTGTTTCCGCTCTTGATCAACACATGGGCGCGGGTAATGGTATTAAAGTACCATTTTTAGGGCATATCGCCAGCACCAGCCATTTGCCAGCGCCATTTGCTGCCAAAGGCGTGCCTATGATTGGCATGGCATTGGTCAGACAAAATAATGCGTTTGAATTTAAACTGAAATTTTGGAAAGTGGATTGCCCTGAATTAAGCGAAAACAAAGCGCAAAATGAAAAACTGATTATGACGGCGGCATGCAAAAGCTTTGATAAGGTGATGAAAGCGACACCAGAGCAGTGGTTGTGGATGCATAGGCGGTGGAGAGCGGTGGAAACTGACGAAGCATTAACTCAAATCGTTCACGGCGCGCCTTGAGGGGTAGCCACCCAAAACACCCAACTTCTTCGTTATTTCTCCTCGGAAATAGCGCTGCTATATCCTTCGGCTTATGCCTTGAATTTGAAAGTTTTGAAATGCTACTTTTTAAATTTGTTATAGAGAGCTGTGACTGAAAGATAAGATAAAAAAGAAAGGGCTATAAAAAGAAAAGCGAATAAATAGTATGATATACTTTCAGCAATTTTAAATGTACTGTACATGAAAGGAATTAATATAGGAATTAAGGCAGCACTAAGAAGTGTAGGAATAATTTCGATGTCGAGTAACCTATGGTACTTGCTTATTATAAGAAACAAGATAAATCCTGAGAATGATAGTAAGGCAAAGAGCACTTGGAAGACGAGTGAAAGGAACCAAGCTCCTGATAAACCAATATCTGCTTTAAGACCCGTGATGCCTCCAGTTAAAATAAATGCTAACTCGCCAAATAAAATTGATGTAATGAAGATAAGAGATATAATAACCCCTGATTTATTATGTAAGTTCATAACATCCTCAAGTTTTGATGCAGTTTGTTAAAATTCGATAACATTACTTATTTGTAACCCTTGAGCAAAACTACTTTCATGTCCATGATTGGTTTTATGAAACAAGCGCAAACAACTCTAACCATCAACGCCAACGGGCGTGGATTTACTAACTTCACCAGAGAGCTGCAACGCTGGGTAGCAGAGCAGGGCATACAAACCGGGCAGGTCACACTTTTTGTGCAACACACCAGTTGCTCGCTCATCATCCAAGAAAATGCTGACCCTGATGTGCTTGCTGACATGGAAATGTTTATGAACAAATTGATTCAAGATGGTGACCCAGACTTTTTGCATAGGGATGAAGGGGATGATGATATGTCTGCGCATATCCGCATGGCGCTAACGGCGGTATCGCTCACGATTCCTGTTCACCAAGGCAGGGCGGCTTTGGGCATTTGGCAGGCTGTATATCTTTATGAACACCGCTATGCACCTATGCAGCGGCGTATCATGCTGCATGTCATTGGTGAGTAAAGGAAATCATGGACTATAAAATTGTAAAAAAAGATACGCTTTATCAGGGCTTTTTTAAGTTTGAAGGCTTTACAGTTGAGCATGACACATTCAAAGGCGGCTCATTACGCATAGAGCGCGAGCTTTTGGAGCGCGGCGATGCGGTTGCTATTTTATTGTATGACAAACAATACGATGAAGTGCTTTTGATTGAACAATTTCGTATGGGGCCAGCAGCTAGAGCTGAAAACGCATGGATGATTGAAGTGGTGGCGGGCATGTTGGATGAGGGAGAAGATAAAGTGCAGTGCGCCATCCGCGAATCCGTTGAAGAAGCAGGTTATGAGCCGTTTGATATTCAATGCTTGGGCAAAACCTATGCCTCGCCGGGTGGCACATCGGAATGTTTGTATATGTATTTGGGTTATGTGGATAAGGACAAACCTGTATCTGAAGGCGGCGGCT
>JALUHL010000148.1 GCA_027053695.1 Ghiorsea sp. | reverse complement strand
TTTCTTTTTTCAGCTTCACTTTCATGCGGTAAAAAGGCTGCTCATCCGCATAGGATTCTTTATGCTCTAAACCTTGAAGACGCGTATCGCTATGCAAATAATGTAAAAGGTCATCAATATCTTGGCGTGAGCCTGCCACCGTACCATTGATACCCTCTTCAGCCAGCAACAATGAGCCTTTGATACCATGCCCATCGCAAAATGCCTGCAACGGCTCACGCATGGCTCTAAAGTCTTCTAAGGTTGCAAAGTGATACAGTGCGGCAACAACAATTTTCATCGGTTTTCTTCCTAATCCCATCATTTTAATGTGGGTAATGCTAACATTTGATTTCTACATGTCTAAGTTATCGTGGTAAACTGCACTTGCACCCCTTGTGATATTCTTGTGATGATTGCTTGCCATACTCCTGCCTTGGAGGTTTACATGCACAGATTTATACCTTTATTTTTATCACTTTGTTTCACCCTAGCAGCGAGCTTGGTCTATCTTGATAAACAAGCCCAGGCTCAACCCCAATATCAGCCCAATATACCTGCGCCAAACTTTACCGCCAGCACTTGGCTGAATAGCCCGCCTTTATCACTCAAGGATTTAAGAGGCAAAGTTGTGTTGGTGAAGTTTTGGACATTTGGCTGCTACAACTGCAACAACGTCGAACCTTATGTTAAAGCTTGGTATGATAAATATAAGGATAAAGGGCTTGAGGTGATTGCTGTGCATTCGCCAGAATTCGATTATGAAAGAAACATCAAAAATGTGAAGAACTATATCCAAAAAGAAGGGGTGACTTACCCCATCGCCATTGATAATAATTTCATCACATGGCGAGCTTATAAAAATAGAGCATGGCCAACCATGTATCTCATTGATAAAAAAGTGTGATTCGCTATCAGCGTATTGGTGAAGGTGGTTACACAACCATGGAAACCATGATTCAGAAGCTACTGGGTGAAACCCGTAAATAACATTTAATAAAGCGTTAGTTGCTTAACCAACTTGGCAATAGGTGCAAAGGATTTACGGTGAATGGGGCAAGCCCCATATTGGCTTAATGCGTCCATATGTGCCTTGGTGCCATAACCTTTGTGTTTCGCAAAATGGTATTCGGGGTATTGATAATCGTAAGCGCACATCAACCTATCACGCACCACCTTGGCTAATATCGATGCCGCAGCAATTTCTTGCACGCTATCATCACCACCAATCACTGCTGTGGTCGGCACTGGCATACCTTCAGGCACACGATTGCCATCGACAACCACGGATGAAGGCTGCACATCAAGCTTGAGCACTGCTTTGGTCATGGCCTTCATGGTCGCATGTAAAATATTCAATTCATCAATTTCTTCCAAACTGGCATCGGCAACGGCAAAGCTCACGGCATTTTTGCGAATATGGTGATAAATTTTTAGCCGCTTTTTCTCAGATACTTTTTTAGAATCCCTATACTGACCCAGCATAGGGTCATCGGGTGAGAGTATGACAGCGGCTGTCACAACAGGGCCAGCCAGAGGGCCGCGGCCGACTTCATCCACACCTGCTCTCATCTTTGATACCTACGCCATAAAAGAAGGCTTACCATCAAAGCAGCACCCATCGTATCAGCAACCCAATCCCAAACATCAGCATCTCGCCCTTGGATAAAAGACTGATGAAATTCATCGGATACACCATACATGCTACAAAAGCCCACCGATGTGATTGCCAACCAAAGCTTAGGCATCTTCCCATGCTTAAAAGCACACCATGCCAACCCTGCCATCACCGCATAAGCAGAACCATGCACCAGCTTATCTTGATGTGGGAAAGCCATGGATAAAGGTAGCGTGGACTGGTGGGACAAATAAAAGATTAAACCACAATATAAGGTTAAATATAAAACATCTAACTTCATTTATACCTCAAAAGAAAACCCGCCAGAAATATTTATCTCTGACGGGCTCCAAGATTGTAAGCGAGACTATTACAGAAGCCCTACAACAGCACTTTTGCACATGTCCATGATAGGTTCTGGATAAAGACCAACCGCAACCACAATCAATGTTGAAATAATAACAGTGAATTGCACAGGCAACTCTTTAGCAAAATTAAATGCCACACGCTCTTCATCAAAATACATATACTTCACAATACGAATATAATAAAACGCACCAATCGCTGAGAACAAGACACCGAGTGTTGCCAAGACAATATGCCCTGATTCAACCACAGCTAAGAACACAACGTATTTTGCCCAGAAACCGCCTAAGAATGGGATACCTGCCATGGAAAACATCAAACAACCCATCGCCAGCGCATAACCCGGACGCACCCGCGATAAACCAGCAAAATCATCCAAGAGTTCGCCTTGAATATCATCGCGGCGCATCATGATAATGATGCCAAACACACCCATGGTCATAAACAAATATATGGTCATATAGGTTAAGATACCTGCATAACCTGCTTCAGAACCTGCAATCAAACCCAAAAGCATGAAACCCACATGCCCAATCGTAGAATAAGCAAGCATACGTTTGATGTTGCGCTGAACAATCGCAGCCAGATTACCCACAGCCATGGAAAGTACAGATAAGAACATCAAAAGCGCTGTATATTCTTCTTGCAAGCCAGGTAACACATCAGCCAATACTCGAATGAATACCACCAAACCTGCCACTTTAGGCGCAACCGACATAAATGCAGTGACGGGCGTTGGTGCGCCTTCGTAGGCATCTGGTGTCCACATATGAAAGGGTGCAACTGAAACTTTAAAGGATAAACCTGCCAATACGAAAAGCATACCCGTGAGCACTGCCAATCTTGCATCTTCACCACTGGCCGTAATCGCTGAGCCCATTTCGGTGAACATAAAGCTGCCTGTGCTGCCATATAAGAATGAAATACCATACAACAACATGCCCGAAGAT
>JALUHL010000147.1 GCA_027053695.1 Ghiorsea sp. | reverse complement strand
CCTTCAAGCCCAACAGGGCCGCGCACATGCAGCCTATCGGTGGAAATGCCTATTTCCGCACCCAAGCCATACTCAAAGCCATCGGCAAAGCGTGTGCTGGCATTCCACATCACCGATGAGGAATCCACACTGCGTAAAAACAACTGCCCAGTATCATAATCCGAAGTCACAATGGTTTCGGTATGCGCTGAGCTGTATGCCTCAATATGGGCGATGGCTTGCTGCACATCATCCACCACACGGATGGATAATACAGGCGCTAAATACTCGGTTGCCCAATCTTCATCTGTGGCTGCAACTACAGCATCATTCACCGCTTGAGTACGCGAACAGCCTCTCACCTCAACTTCTTTTTCAAGCAGTTGATTGATAATTTCAGGCAAGCAATCCACAGCATCCTGATGCACCAACAAGGTTTCCATAGCATTACACACACCATATCTGTGTGTCTTAGCATTGAGCGCGATATTCACCGCCATCTCTCTATCGGCGGCTTGATCAATATACACATGGCAAATGCCATCCAAATGTTTAATGACAGGCACTTTGGCTTCTGCGGCAATACGCTTGATTAAACCAGGGCCGCCACGAGGAATAATCACATCCACATAGTTATCCGCTGTAATCAACGCGCCAACCATAGCCCTATCCGTGGTATCAATGAGTTGCACCACATTTTCATCCAAGCCCGCTTCAGAAATGGCAGTACGCAAACATTTGGCAATGGCACGGTTGGAATGAATGGCTTCTGAACCACCTCTAAGAATACAAGCATTACCCGATTTCAGGCACAAGGCTGCCGCATCCGCAGTCACATTAGGACGGGATTCATAAATAATACCAATCACACCGAGAGGCACACGCATGTGCCCCACTTGAATACCTGATGGACGATACACCAAATCAGAAATGGCACCAACAGGGTCGGGCAATGCCGCAATTTCTTCCAAACCTTGCGCCATAGCCTCTACGCGCTCTTCATTGAGTGCCAAACGGTCTTTTAATGCTGCCTCAAGGTTATTCTTGTCTGCATTGTCCATGTCCATCGCACTGGCAGCTAGAATATCCGCCATATCATCGCGAAATGCTTGGGCGGCAAGAGTTAATGCCTTATTCTTTTTATTCGTATCCGCCATGCGCAAGCTTGCTGCTGATGCTTTGGCTTTTTTGCCCAATACATCCATATCTATCACTGAATCCGTCATCTTCACCTCTACCTAACCACGCTTAATACATCACACTATTATCAAACTTCAAATATTTTTTATGCTCATTGGATAAGTTCTGCAAAGCTTGCTCCATGGCTAATGCTTGCTGGATAACCTTATCACTTTGAAGTGAAACATCATCCACAAGGTAACCCACTTCTTTTTTCTCATCACTGAATAAACTCACATCTTGTTCATATTTAAGCTTGCCTGAAATGGGTTTACCTGTCTTATGGTTATATTTGTTTTCCATAAACAAACCCAGTAAATCACCGCTGTTGGCTCTTGCGCCAACATCTGTTCGTCTTTGGTTTACATTATCCACTAGAATAGGTTTGACCGTATACTCAAAGGTTTGCAACAGCGCGACAACATCCTGCTTAAAATCTGCAAAAGGTTGCGTATCATCCAACTTTTGCAGCTTACGCACGAACTTACGCACCACTTTTTCGCGTTTACTGGCTGACCAAGTATGCAACCCATCAGGTACATGACTTTTACTCACCGCAACTTTACTTTGGCGCTCAGCTTTTGTTTTCGGCTTAACAAACTTGACCCCATCTGCACTTTCACGATAAATATTAAAAATCGCAAGAAGCTCGGTTTCCATGGTTTGTGCATCTTGAATCCAAGCCTCATCTTTAAGCTCAGGAAAATTCTGTAACAGTCCCGCATCAACCATATTTTCACTAAAGAAGGAATCACTTATATTTTGTTTATAATGCAAAATACCACCAATCGGCCTTTTGGTTTTATGGTTGTACCTGCTTGGAAAAAACAATGTAGCCAAACTATCCCGATTCAACCGAGAAACAGCATCATATCGCTTGAATTTAAAATTATTTAAGAAAATCCCACGAATCTTTTGCTGATATTCAGTCGTCAACGCCTGTATATCCGATTTCAGTGCAGCAAGTGCCTTTTCATTTGCTGCACTATCTTTATTTTGCAATTTGACATCACCCAAACCACGGTCATCCAAGTGCGTCAATGCTTTTGCCCAATGTTTTACCAAACTTGCTCGCTGATTTTCATCCTCAATCACAGGATGGTCTTGTTTGCTTTCCAACTTCAGAGCTTGCATGGTTGCATATATATCTTGGCTGGATGCAGCTAGTGCCATGCCAACCCATGCAAACATCGTCAGCATCAATCCAAGCAAAGGCTTCATCCAGCCTTCTCCATGATCAAGTTATCGCGGTGAACCATGCTTTTGAAATCTACATAACCCAACACGATCTCAATATCGGCTGTGCTTTTGCCCAACAATCTTTGCATATCTTCAGCAGCATAATTGGTGAGCCCTCTACCCAGCAATGTTTCTCCATGCCAAAGTTCAACGCATTCACCTTTATCAAAGTCACCCTGCAAAGCCTCCACCTGTTCAATGGACACATGATTACCATCAGCAATATCAGTATTTAATTTTAGCTGGCCTGAAACTGGCAAAAGATTGCGAATCCAATGCTCATGCCACGATTGCCTATCATTATTACAGAAAAACACTGTACCCACATCTTCACCACCCAAAAGTTTGAGTAGTTCGTCGTGACTTTGACCATTGATAATCGCCGCCGTCACACCGCTTTGCGTAGCGATTTTGGCGGCATCCAGTTTCGATTTCATGCCACCCGTGCCAAAGTTGGAGCCAACATCGCCTGCCATATCCATAATGTTTGTAGTCAGTTGAGCAACATCAGATAAACGC
>JALUHL010000146.1:367-9315 GCA_027053695.1 Ghiorsea sp. | reverse complement strand
TGCTATAAAAGCATCTCTAGCTTTTTTGGAAAAAACTTGTTCATGGTATGCGCTTTCGGATTGATGAAAATAGCTCATGGCAAGCGTATATTGCACATAATCGAGTTTAGGGTGGTCGGGATGCGCCTCTAAAAACCTCTTACTTAGGGTTTCACTCAGAATAAATTCTTCATTATTGTATGCGGCTTTGATGCGCAGAAGCTCCGCAGGCGTTGTATATTGACTGTATGGGTATTTGGCTGTGAATTTGCCAAGGTAGAGTGCTGCGCGACCATTAAAATTATCGGCAATCAGCCGTTCAGCCTTGTGGTAATCATTTTCAGCAGATTCTGTTAGCGTCAAGGTATCCGTAGCACATGCGCTAAGCAGCCATGCGAAAGCTGCTATGGTGAAATATTTAAGCATGGTGCGCACCTTTAACGATTTTTTCTAAGCCACCCATATAAGGTTGTAACACTTTAGGGATAAGCACACTACCATCTTCTTGCCAATAATTTTCTAAGATGGCGACAAGAGTGCGACCAATGGCTAAACCAGAGCCGTTTAAGGTTGCCACGGCTTGCGGTTTACCAACATCATCACGAAAGCGAATACCTGCGCGTCTGCCTTGGAATTGTCCGCAAGAAGAGCATGAAGATATTTCACGATAAGTATTTTGGCTGGGTAGCCAAACTTCCAAATCAAATGTTTTTTCCGCTGCAAAACCCAAATCACCAGAACATAAATTGACCAAGCGATAGGGAAGCTCTAAAGCCTCAAGAATAGCTATGGCATGACTTAATAAGTCATCAAGTGCTTCTAAAGCAGTATCAGGATGCACAAGTTGCACCAATTCCACTTTATCAAACTGATGCTGTCGAATCATGCCCCGCGTATCACGGCCTGCAGAGCCTGCTTCACGGCGAAAACATGGTGTATAGGCGCAATGTTTGATGGGGAGTTGTTCTGCTTCAAGAATGCTATCTTGATACATATTGGTTACAGGTACTTCAGCTGTAGGAATGAGGAAAGCATCTTCACCATCCAAACGGTAGGCATCATCTTCAAATTTGGGAAGTTGACCAGTACCTGTCATGGTTTTGCGGTTGGCAATCGCAGGCACCCAAACTTCTTCATAGCCATGTTTGTCGGCATGGGTATCAAGCATAAACTGCATCAAAGCCCGCTCTAAGCGTGCGCCAGCACCTTTGAGCACTGAAAAACGGCTACCAGCCAGTTTAGCACCCGTATCAAAGTCTAAAATGCCCAAACCTTCGCCAATATCCCAATGGGCAGGTACTTCATCGGTGCGCGGTGCACCCCAAGTTTTAAGCTCTTGATTCTCACTCTCATCTTTGCCTTCAGGTACAGACTCATGAGGAATATTGGGGATTTCTAAAAGGGCGAAGTTAAATGCAGCTTCGGCTTCTTTAGCTTTAGCATCAAGTGCTTTGGCTTCTTTGGCGACTTCGCCCATGCGTTTAAGCTCAGCTGATGCATCTTCACCTGCACCTTTCTTTTGCCCAATCAGCTTAGAAACGCGGTTGCGTTCAGCTTGTAGGTTTTCAGATTCAGTTTTGAGTTTGCGTTGCTTGGCATCCAACAGCAATGCTTTAGCCCAAGCAGAGCCTTCCGCTACAGTGTTTAGACCGCGCTTTTTTAATGCTTCTTCCATGGCTGCAGCATTGCTGCGCAGCGCTTTGCGATCGATCATTCGTCACTACTTCCTTCTGCATCAGTTTCTGAAGTGTTTGTAGCTTCTGAACTTGCCGTTGCTTCACCTGCTTCTTCTGATTTGGGTTGAGTTGCATCAAAATCACTGTCGACCACATCATAGTCGTGGCCATCTTGCTTCTCAGCCACACGAACCGCGCCAATCACACGCTCGTCTTCACCGCAGTCAATCAGTTTTACACCCTGTGTATTACGCCCAATCACAGACACACCATTCATGCGGATGCGCACCAAACGACCAGTATCGGTCATCATCATGACTTGATCATCATCAAGCACTTGAAGGGCAGCAATCATATCACCGTTGCGACCACCTGTTTTCAGCGTGAATACGCCTTGTCCACCACGTTTTTGTGTATTGTATTCACTCACAGCAGTGCGTTTACCAAAACCATTTTCAGAGACTGCCAGCAAGGTTGCTTTATCTGCGACCACAGCCATAGAAATAACACGGTTTCCAGGGCTCATACGAATGCCTGTCACACCGCGTGTGCTGCGGCTAAGTGGGCGCGCATCTGTTTCACTAAAGCGAATTGCTTTACCATTGCTTGCTGCAAGCATGATATCTTGCTCGCCATTGGAAATGGCAACTGCCATCAAATCATCATCTTCATCCAAACGAATTGCGATAATGCCATTGGCACGAATATTCTTATATTCAGTGAGTCGTGTTTTCTTAATAATACCATTGGTGGTTGCCATCACGATAAACTTATCTTCTTCAAACTCGCGAACAGCAAGTGTTGCAGAGATTTTCTCATCTTTTTCTACAGGAAGAAGATTGACCAAAGCTTTACCGCGTGTAGCACGGCCTGCTTGTGGTATTTCATACACTTTTTTGCGGAACACACGACCCTTATCAGAGAAGAAGAGCAAGAAATCATGGGTTGATGCGACCATGAGCTGTTGCACAAAATCTTCTTCTTTGGTGGTCATGGCTGTTTTGCCTTTGCCACCACGACGTTGTGCGCGGTAAAGTGTGGTTGCATTACGTTTGATATAACCTTCATTAGAAATGGTGACCACCATATCTTCTTCAGTAATCAAATCTTCAACGGAAAGCTCTGCAGTTTCATCAATGATTTCTGAAAGGCGAGGCGTTGCATATTTGTCGCGAACTTGTTCAAGCTCTTCGACAATCACTTTCATCAACAGTTTTTCATCAGCCAAGATTTCTTTGAGGTAAGTAATCAAAGCAAGGGTTTCATCATGGTCAGCTTTGATTTTATCATATTCAAGCCCAGTCAAACGCTGTAAGCGCATATCCAGAATGGCTTGGGCTTGCTTATCGGACAACTTAAATTTGGCGCAAAGGTTTTCTTTGGCTTCAGCGCCTGTTTTGCTGGCACGAATCAGCTTAATCACAGCATCAATGTTGTCTAATGCAATCAATAAACCTTCTAAAATATG
The DNA here is from genome assembly GCA_027053695.1 of Ghiorsea sp. Taxonomy (GTDB): domain Bacteria; phylum Pseudomonadota; class Zetaproteobacteria; order Mariprofundales; family Mariprofundaceae; genus Ghiorsea. The sequence goes on along the minus strand of JALUHL010000146.1, from coordinate 6,192 downwards.
CAAGCGAGCCTCAGCTTTTTTCAAATCAAACAAGCAACGGCGAGTCACCACTTGACGTCTATGGTCTAAGAAATGAAGCAATAGTTCACGCACGCCGCACAGCTTAGGCTGACCATCCAATAAGGATAGATAGTTGCAGCTAAAGTTGCATTGCATGGCCGTTTGTTTGTAGAGGTTGTTCAAGATGATTTCAGGCACTTCACCACGTTTTAAATCAATGACCAAACGCATACCATCACGATCTGACTCATCACGAACTTCAGAAATACCTTCGATTTTTTTGTCGCGTGCAAGCTCTGCAATATATTTATGCAGTTTGGCTTTGTTCACTTGATAAGGAAGCTCAACAATGACCAAAGACTCACGCTTGGTGCGTTTATTGCGTTCAACCACAACTTTTGCACGCATAGTGACCGAGCCACGCCCGCTAGCAAATGCATCGCGCATACCTTTACGACCATAAATAAAACCTGCCGTAGGGAAATCTGGGCCAGGCATAATTTGCATCAACTCTTCGTCATCAATGTTGATGTTCTTGGTGAGCGCTACAATCGCGTTAATGGCTTCGCCAAGGTTATGTGGTGGAATATTGGTTGCCATGCCCACAGCGATACCTTGAGAGCCGTTAACAAGCAAGTTAGGGAACTTAGCAGGCAATACTTTAGGCTCAGATAATGATTCATCATAGTTGGGGCCAAAATCAACAGTATCTTTTTCTAGGTCTGCCAATAGTTCAGCAGAGAGTTTACTCATGCGTGATTCGGTGTAACGCATAGCAGCTGGAGAATCGCCATCCACAGAGCCAAAGTTACCTTGACCATCCACAAGCACATGACGCATGCTCCAAGGCTGAGCCATACGCACCATGGCATCATAAACAGCAGTATCACCATGGGGATGGTATTTACCAATCACATCACCCACGATACGCGCTGATTTCTTATAAGGTTTATCCGCAGTTGAACCCAAATCCTGCATGGCATACAAAATACGTCTGTGTACGGGTTTTAACCCATCCCTAGCGTCAGGCAAAGCCCGCCCGATGATGACGCTCATGGCATAATCAAGGTATGAGCTTTTCATCTCATCTTCGATAAGAACTGGAATTGCAGGGTTTAGATTGTTGTCATCCATGGTTTAACTCCGAGGTGTTGCGTGGTTGCACAGGTGCTTCTTTAAGGCAGAAGCATAGGTAGCGGCTAGGGTATTGTCTATGGGAGATTAATAAATGGCTTGGAGCATGGTTTCTAATGCTTCCATGTCCACTTTAGACTCGCCTGGATTATCGGTTTTACTGATAATACCTTCTTTTTTCAAAGCGCTAGCCGCGCGTGAAATGGTTTCACGGCTGGTTGATAATTGGTCTGCTATCATTTGATGGGTGGGTAGTTTGACGACAACCATGCCATCGGCATCTTCTTGACCGAAACGGTCGCCAAAGTCTTTCAAATAATAGTATAAACGGTGTGGCACATCCATGGTGCTCACGCGTTCTAAAAGTTGGCTGGTGCGGCGAAGACGACTGACAGTCTCTGCTAAAAGCTTAAGTGATACTTTGGGTTGTTGAAGCAATAAACGTTCAAAATCAACGCGGCGAATTTGTGCGAGCTTGGAATCAGAAAGTGTGCTCACGGTTGCTGAGCGCGGCTGCTTATCCATGAGTGACATTTCACCAAAATAAGCGCCAGCTTCAAGCAAGGATAAGACGATTTCACGGCCATCCGGGGCGTAGTAGGATATTTTTACCGAGCCTTCAATGATAATAAATAGAGAGCCACCATCTTCACCTTCTTGAAGCACAACCGTTTTTTTGGCGACATCGTGAAATGTAATCAGCTTATAAACAGATGCTAGCTCATCATCGCTTAATTCGGAAAATAATGGTACATGTTTTAGAATATCCTGCATTTCCCCTCCCAAGGTTTGTTAAACAGTCGTTCTCGCTGAAGCAATGGTAGCCATATTCACAATATCATCAACACTTGCGCCTGTTTGCAATACATGCACCTGTTGCGGAAGCCCGAGAAGCATAGGGCCTATGGCTGTGGCATCGCCCAGCTCTTTTAATAGTTTGTAAGCAATATTACCCGCTTGCATGGTTGGGAATATCAACACATTGGCGCCACTTTCAAGCTTAGAAAATGGATATTGACTTAAAATACTCTCGTTGACTGCTGTATCGGCCTGCATTTCCCCATCTACTATCAAATCGGGGTGAGATTGGTGGAGTAGGGCAACGGCATCAGCAACTTTTGTCGATTCAGGATGGTTCGAGCTGCCAAAGTTAGAGAAAGAAAGCATGGCAACTTTAGGATCCCAACCCAAAGATGCGGCGGCATCTGCAGTGAGTACGGCAAGTTCTGCAAGCTGCTCTGCATTCATCTCCACATTCACAGTACAGTCTGCTAAGAAGTAGGCATGGTCTTCCATAATAAGGATATACATACCATATACATGATGGCGTTGACTTGTTTTTGCATCGTGGCCAAGCACTTTAAGGATAGGACTTAAGGCATCAGGGTAATGTTTGGTACGTCCGGTGAGCATACCATCAGCAAAACCTTGCCTAACCAAGAGAGAGCCTAAAATATTTCTATCGTGACGCAATATTTTAACGGCTTCATGGCGCAATACACCATGGCGTTTGCGGTCAAAATACAATGCGTCAGCAAGGCTATCAAAGCGTGCATCTTCATGGTGTGGGTCAACAATCTCTACACCTTCCAAGTTAAGCTGCATAATTTTGGCTTGAGCTTGAATGCTGCTGACATCACCCAGTAACATAGGTTTAGCCACGCCATCAGCAGCCATCATGGATGCTGCATGAATCACGGTAGGGTCATCGCCTTCAGGCAAGACCAAGCGCGCGGGTTGCTGCTTGGCTTTTTCGGTAATCAAGCGCATAAATGTACGAGATTGGTCAATGCGGCCTGCCAGCGTTTGCGCATAAGCTGCAAAATCTGAAATGGGTTCGCGTGCAACACCTGTATCCACAGCAGCTCTGGCCACAGCAGCAGGCACTTTCTCAATCAAACGAGGGTCGAATGGTTTGGGAAGAATATATTGAGGGCCAAACCTAAGCTCGGTTTCACCATAGACTTTGAGTACGGATGCAGGAACTTCTTCTCTGGCTAGTTCTGCTAATGCATGAACAGCAGCCACTTTCATTTCTTCATTGAATGTGGTGGCGCGAACATCAAGTGCGCCACGGAATAAAAATGGGAAGCCGAGTACATTGTTCACTTGATTGGGGTGGTCTGAGCGACCTGTTGCCATAATAAGGTCAGGGCGGGTACTCATTGCCAAATCATAATTGATTTCAGGTGTTGGGTTAGCCATGGCAAATACGATAGGTTTATCTGCCATACTTTTGAGCATGTCAGGGCTAACCATATTGCCTTGAGAGAGTCCTAAGAAGACATCTGCACCAACAATGATTTCTTCTAAAGAGGTGTCCTTATCGCCATTGGCAAAGTGAGCTTTATGGAAAGGTAGTTCATCGCCACGGTTTTTATAAATCACACCTTTACGGTCAAGGAAATACATGTTTTTACGTTGTGCACCAAGCTCTTCAATCAAACGCATACAAGCAAAACCTGCTGCACCAGCACCCAAACATACGATTTTCACATCTTCGATTTTTTTACCTTGCAAAAGTAGGGCATTGATGAGTGCAGCAGCGGTAATCACAGCCGTACCATGCTGATCATCATGCAACACAGGAATGTTGACGCGTTTTTTAAGCTCTTCTTCAATAATAAAACATTCAGGCGCTTTAATATCTTCCAAATTGATGCCGCCAAAGGTTGGCTCAAGGCGAGCAACGGTTTCTACAAATGCCATAGGGTCAAGCTCATCGACTTCAATATCAAATACATCAATATCAGCAAAGCGTTTGAATAAAATGCCTTTACCTTCCATCACAGGTTTGCTGGCAAGCGCACCAATATGACCTAACCCCAATACAGCGGTACCATTGCTAATGACACCGACCAGATTGGCACGAGACGTGTATAAATCAGCTTTGGTTTCATCTTTTTCAATTTCCAAGCAAGGGATGGCTACGCCCGGCGAGTAAGCAAGCGCTAAATCGCGCTGGGTAACGCAAGGTTTACTGGGGCGAACGCTAATTTTACCAGGTGTTGGTTTGCTGTGGTAGTCCAATGCATCTTGGTCGAATGCTGAAAAAGTGTCTTGCTTGCCCATGTTTACTTGCTCCTTAACGTGCTGCTGCGCACCCTAGCAATTTGCCGCTTAAGATAATAGTTACAAATTCATTTAGTTTATTTTCATGTAAGGCTGTTACGCTAGCGCCACTTTTTTGGAAACTCAAAAAAGGTGTAGCACATTTTTCATCTTTTATTTTGTAAGTTTTGGAGTAGCTAAGTGGGCGAACATATCCGAGAAATCCCTTATAACTACACGTCTTATTCAGACCGTGAGATTGTGAAGCGGTTTCTTAGCGAAGAAGCTTGGGATGACTTAAATGTGCTGCGAGCGCAGCGTAAAACAGGCATATCTGCACGTCTTTTATTTGATATTTTAGGCGATGTTTGGGTGATTGAGCGTAATATTTTCCTAAAGAATGACTTGCTCAAGCACCCAAATAGGCTTAAAAAGATGCGCTATCAACATCAAGTTCGGATTGGGCGCATCAAAGAGGGTGCGGTGGATAATCAACGCGCAACCAAGGTGGTTTGCCGCACAGAACGCATGCTTAAAACATTTTATGCATGGTTTGAGCATGAAAACAAACGCCGCCGTAAAACCAAACGTGCTTTATCCAAATATACCCATAAAAATAATATCCATTTTGATGCATTTACTTTAAGTCATCATGCCACGGATGCCACGGATTGGCGCTCGCATTTACCATTTTGTGTGCTTACACCTGATACCGCAGAAGAGTTACCTAAACTTATTCGTGGCATTCAAAAGCTTGGTTTGGTTGTCATCCCTCGTGGTGGCGGCACAGGTTTGTGCGGTGGTTCAGTGCCGCTTTCAAACAATGCTGTGATTATCAATGTAGAAAAGTTTGATAAAATTGGAAAAGTCACCATGCAAAATATTGGTGATAAGGGCGAAGTGGCTACCATTTCTGCAGGCGCAGGTGCGGTGACAGGTAAAGTGATGGATGCATCCAAACCACACATCTTTGCCACTGACCCAACCAGTCTTTGGGCATGTACCATTGGTGGTAATGTAGCATCCAATGCCGGTGGTAAACATGCCGTTATCTGGGGCACTTGCGTGGACAATCTATTGTCATGGAAGATGGTTACGCCTGATGGGCATTGGCTTTTGGTGGAACGCCTTAATCATAATATGGGCAAACTTCATGATGAAGATGAAGTCCATTTTAAACTCACCAAAACATCGGCGGATTCAGGCGAAGTGCTTTCTGAAGAAACCTTGCATTTAGCAGGCAGCACCTTCCGCCGTGAAGGTTTAGGCAAAGACGTGACGCGCAAAGCCATGGGCGGGCTTCCTGGCATTCAAAAAGAAGGTACAGATGGGTTTATTACCGAAGCCACCTTTATCCTGCATAGGGCTTATGATGTTACGCGCACCGTTTGCTGTGAGTTTTTCGGACAAAAGCTTGATGATGCTACTAAGGCACTGGTAAACATTAAAAACCATGTGGATGCTATTGATGGTGTTTATCTGGAAGGTTTTGAGCATTTTGATGAGAAATATGTCAAAGCCATTAATTATGCCAGCAAATCCACGCGTAGAGAGCGGCCGCGTGTGGTGTTGCTGATTGATGTATCCGGTGATGATGAAAAAAGCATAGCGCAAACCTGCTCTGATATTTGTAAGTTTGC
>JALUHL010000146.1:0-357 GCA_027053695.1 Ghiorsea sp. | reverse complement strand
CCTCTGAAGGCAATGGCGAAGGCTTTGTTGCTATTTCAGCAGAGGATAGAACCCGTTTCTGGGGTGATAGAGGCCGAATGGCTGCCATTGCCAAGCATACGCGCGCTTTCAAAATGAATGAAGATGTGGTGATTCCATTGCCGCGTCTGTCTGAATACAATGACTATGTTGAGCTTCTAAACATTGAGAATTCGATTGCCAATAAAATAGAGATGCTTGATGGCTTGAGCGAATATTTTATGCAAACCAAGGCGTCTCTTGATTCCGATAATCAGCTTATTCGCCAAGAGCTTCATCTTGAAGATGATGTGTATTTGGGTGAAAAGCTTGATGCATCATTAAGTATAGTTGCTAAAG
>JALUHL010000145.1 GCA_027053695.1 Ghiorsea sp. | reverse complement strand
CGTTGCCACTGATGAAACTCTAACGGTAATGGCAGCGTATGATTTGCTGATTGATTCAAACGCTCTGCCATGGTTTGCTCCAGCTCTGCATCAATGGTGAACACAGCCAATTCATGTTGTCCATCCAAATAGCGTTCGATAATACTTCGACCTAACTTTTGGCGCACCCGCTCCACCAAAGCAGGCAAATCATTTTGCTCTATCAAACCATCTGCAATGGTTTCAATAATCAACAGTAAATCACGAATAGGCACCCATTCAGCCAACAAACGCTGTAATACATTTTGTAGTAAGCCATAAGATACTTGTGCTGGCACAATCTCTTCAACCACCTTGGGATAACGCTCACTTAGCAAATCCACAAGCTCTCGAGTTTGCGCTCTATCCAGCATCTCTGCGGCATGTCCGCGTAAAATTTCCGTCATATGGGTGACAACAACAGTGACCGGCTCAACCACCGTATATCCAGAAAGCTCTGCCTGCTGGCGTTGGTCTTGACTTATCCAAAGTGCTGGCAAACCAAAAGCAGGTTCTTCTGTGGCAATGCCTTCAACAGGTACACCTGCGATTTGCCCTTCCAATGCCATCAAATTGCGCGGTCGAATTTCACTACGACCTACTTCAGCGCCACGCACCAATACGCGATAATCACCCACGCCCAACTGCAAATTATCTTTGATGTGTACTGGCGGAAGCACAAAGCCAATCTCTTGTGCAATTTGGCGGCGTACCGTTTGTAAGCGTTCCAACAGGTTGCCATCCCCTAAGCCTTCTACCAAGTCAATCAAACCATACCCCACTTCTAAACGAATAGGGTCAACCACCAATAAATCATTCATGGGTTGCTCTTCAACAGGCTCAGCAGAGGATAACACTTCAGCTTCAAGCGCTGTATTGGCAAGCGCTTCATTGCTTGAGGCTTGCAAATACCAACCTGTAAAACCCAAGCCTATGGATAACAACATAAAGGGTATAAAGGGTAGCCCTGGCACAAGCCCAAGAAACATCATGGCCGCTGATGCAATATAATGTACTTTGGGGTGAGCCGTAAATTGAGAAGAAATTTCTAATGACATGGTATCGCCACTACCTGCCCGCGTAATCACGATACCCGCAGCCGTGGAAATAATCAGCGCTGGAATTTGTGAGACCAGCCCATCACCCACCGTCAAAATACTGTACACATTCATAGCATCACCCATGGACATGCCCTGCTGAGCTGTGCCTATCACCATACCTGCAATCAGGTTAATCGCTGTAATAATCAAACCTGCAACCGCATCACCACGAACAAACTTCGCCGCACCATCCATAGAACCATAAAATTCAGCTTCTCGCGCCACATCTTCACGCCGTTGTCTGGCTTGCTCTTCACTGATCATGCCTGCATTCAAATCAGCATCAATCGCCATTTGTTTGCCTGGCATCGCATCCAAAGTGAAGCGCGCAGCCACTTCTGCAATCCGCGTAGAACCTTTGGTAATCACCACAAAGTTAATCAGAACCAATACGATAAAGATGATGAGGCCAACCACCGTATTGCCACCCACCACAAACTGACCAAAGCCTTCAATGACTTGCCCAGCAGCAGCAGTTCCTTCTTGACCATGCAAAAGAATCAAACGTGTTGTCGCCACATTCAGTGACAAACGAAATAAAGTTGTGAGCAGCAATAAAGATGGGAAAATAGAAAATTCTAAAGGTTTGAGCACATACAATGCCGTCAAAAGAATAAGAATGCCCGATGCAATATTCAGCGCCAATAAAGCATCCATCATCCATGTGGGTAACGGCACCATCATAATCATGATGACCGTCAATACCCCCACAGCCAGCATCACATCAGTGTGTTTGCTTATGCGTTGTAAGGTGATGGTTGCACTCGATAACATGAATGAAAAGCTCCTTATTTTACTTTAAAGATTTCAGCCAAAATCACAGCCACCGCTTCAAACAGTTGTTCTGGAATTTCATGGCCAACTTCAACTTGCTTAAACAAGGAACGCGCCAAAAGTTTATTCTCTCGAATTGGCACACCACTTTCCTTGGCAATCGCTTTAATTTTCTGGGCAATGTTATCTTTACCCTTAGCGATAACCTTGGGCGCACCTACCGCTGAAGTGTCATATTTTAAGGCGACTGCAAAATGGGTAGGATTGGTGATAATGACATCGGCTTTAGGTACATCCGCCATCATACGGTTTTGTGCCTGCTCCATTTGAATTTGACGGATTTTTGATTTTAATTGAGGGTCACCATCCGATTCTTTGTGTTCATCACGCACTTCTTTCATCGACATTTTCATGGATTTAGCATGCTCCCAACGCTGATAAATCACATCTGCCAAAGCCAAAATGAGATAAACAGCCGCCACCAAACCCACAATATTTAGGCTTCCTTCAGCCATGAGCATAGCAATATCATTCACACTTTTGCGTGTGCTATGAATGGTGGGTTGAAAAAGGTCTGAAACTACAATCCAACATACCCAGCTAATCATACTCAACTTGCTGATAGACTTGATAAACTCTGCAATGGATTTGCTTGAAAATAAGCGCCCAAGCCCTTTCATGGGGCTAACCTTTTCTAGCTTGGGTTGCAGTGTTTCAAAGGTGAATACAGGGCCTGTAACCAAAAACATCACCAACATTCCCAAAAGCACCATAGGTATCGCAATCGGAAGCACCATGGACGCAATATCAATGGATAAGTTAATCAATAAGGTTTGCATCCCTTCAGGTGTAAAATCTAGCTTGGCGGTTCCTGATAAATAATGTTTAAGCAAGCCTTCGCTGCGCTCAGTGAGCCATACGCCTAATCCAGTGGCTGATAGCGAGGCCAAGATAAGAAATGCAATAGCCGTTGAAGGCTCACGGCTAGTTGCAACCTGCCCTTTATTGCGGGCATCCTCTAGCCGCTTATCACTGGCATCTTCGGTCTGTTGGG
>JALUHL010000144.1 GCA_027053695.1 Ghiorsea sp. | reverse complement strand
GTATTATGCAGATGGAAGAAGGCTTGGATACAGGTGGCATATACCTTGAAAAACGTATGCCGATTACATCACAAAGCACAGGTTTTACTTTATGGGCAGAGCTAGAAGCTTTGGGCGCACAAGCTTTAATGGAAAGCTTGCCCAAGATTGCTTCAGGTGAACTACAGCCCACGCCGCAAGACGAGGCGGGTGTAACGTATGCTAAGAAAATCACCAATGAAGAACGGGTGGTCAACTGGGCTTTGGATGCAGATTATATTGAAAGATTAGTGCGCTGCTTTACGCCAAAACCCGGGGTACGCACGGCATATCAGGGTAAGGCATTAAAGGTGATTGCAGGTGAAGTGTTGCCGCAAACCAATCAGCAAGTGGCAGGCACAGTGCTTGATGTTAAGCTGGGTTTGGATGTAGCTTGTGGTGATGGAAAAGTCTATCGCATCACAACGATTCAGCCTGAAGGCAAAAAAGCTATGAATGCGGCTGATTATTTGCGGGGTTCGCCGGTGAAGATTGGGGATGTTTTAGGTTGAAAAAAGTAGGCGTTGTGATTGCTGTGGAGCAAGATGAGGTTGTGATTCGTTCGCAGCGTGAATCCTCATGCGGTTCATGCGCAGGCAAAGCTTCATGCGGCACACTTGGCTCTTGGGATGTCAAAAAGAAAGATAAGAATGATTATGATATTCGGCTGCCTAATACTTTGCATGCAAGAGAAGGTGATATGGTGATGGTGGAAGTGCCTGACCAGTTGATATTGACGGCGAGTATGACGTTTTATGGCTATCCCGTATTGGCATTTTTGATTGTGGGTGGTCTATCGTTTTCCCTTGCTGAAGGTATGGGTTTGTCGGGGGATTTATTTTCAGCCATGGGTGGTTTGCTGGGCGCAGGTTTGACATGGATGTGGCTGATGAAACGACCCAATATGATGCAAATGCCTGAAATGGTTGAAATTCAGAAATAAAATTCACAGTAATTTATTCATGATGCTTTAATCTTGTAGGGCTAATCATTTGCCATGCAAGAGAGACAATATCAAGATTTAAAACACGAAAGGAGAAAGCCTTTGAAGAATATGAAATATACATTGATAGCAGCAATGATATGGGTTGTGCCAGGCTTGGCGCATGCCATGCCAGATAGTTTTGCAGATTTAGCGGCAGAGCAAAGAAATTCTGTGGTCAATATCAGCACCACACAATATGCGAAGAAGCAAGATTTTCATTCGCCATTCGGCAATATGCCCGGCGGCTCACCTTTTGATGATTTTTTCCGTGGATTTATGGAAAATATGCCGCAGCAAGAGCGCCATGCTTTGGGTACAGGTTTTATTCTTTCAAAAAAAGGTTACATCGTCACCAATAACCATGTGGTTAAAGATGCTGATGAAATTGTAGTGACCAACAGCGCAGGCAATGAATTTGAAGCTGAATTGATTGGTACAGACCCTAAATTGGATTTGGCATTGTTAAAAATTAAGAGCAAAGGTTTACACGCGGTAACACTGGGCGATTCAGATAAAATGCGTGTGGGTGACTGGGTGGTTGCCATCGGTAACCCGTTTGGCTTAGAGCAAACCGTGACCGCAGGTATTGTCTCTGCCAAAGGGCGCGTGATTGGCTCTGGCCCTTATGATGATTTTATTCAAACTGATGCAGCGATTAACCCGGGTAACTCTGGCGGCCCATTGTTTAACACCAAAGGAGAAGTGATTGGTATCAACACTGCGATTTATTCGCAAAGTGGCGGCAATAACGGTATTGGCTTCGCTATTCCGATTAATTTAGCCAAATCAGTATTTAAAGATTTACGCGAAAGTGGGCATGTGCAAAGGGCGCGTTTGGGCGTGCGTATTCAGGATGTGGATAAAGCCACTATGCAAGCGTTGAACTTACCCAACCGTCAAGGTGCGATGATTCCGCAGGTTGAAGCAGGCTCTGCAGCAGATAAAGCAGGCGTGCAAGCGGGTGATGTGATTGTATCTTTGGATGGTCAACCTATTCATAAATCGCATGATTTGCCGATTAAAATCGCGCGTCATCAGCCCGGTGATAAGGTTATTTTGGGTATTATCCGTGATGGCAAGCGCAAAAATATCCCTGTGATTGTAGAAGAAATGCCAGATGAAAAACATGCGAAAATGAGCAACAAAAAGAAAGCTGTAGCAAAACACGGTATTGTGGTTGAACCTTTGACTGAAAAGGCAGCTACTCGCTTAAATACGCGCAGTAAAACGGGCGTAGTGGTGAAACAAGTTCGTCGTGGCTCGCCTGCGGATAGAGCAGGCGTTAAACGTGGTGATGTGGTGTTGCGCATTGATGGGCATGATATTAAGAATATCAGTAGCTTTGAAGGTTATGCCAACAAACTTAGCCCCAATCATGCCTTGCGTATACTTCTGGATAGGCATGGCGACCAAGTCTTTGTGATTGTGGTGGCGAAGAAGCTAAAATAAATAGGTTTTAAAAGGCAGCGGCAAACAAGTGTCGCTGCTTTTGCCTTGTTTGAAGGATAGGAGAGGGGCATGGATAAGAAGGTTATCATCGCGATAGGGCTGCTTATTGTATTGGCGGTAGGTATCAGTAGCTTTTTACCAGAAGGTATCAAACCAGCCGCAGTGGGCGAGCAAGTGCGAGCTTTTCAACTACCGAATTTGAAGGATGAACTCCAAGGTTTGCCTAAAGGTCAAGTGTATCTTCTTAATTTCTGGGCAACATGGTGTCCGCCTTGTCGCAAAGAAGTGCCATCCATGGTAAAATTATATGAACAGCTTAAGGATAAGGGTTTTGGTATTGTTGCTGTATCTGTGGATAGAAGTCGTAGTGATGTGGTCAATTTCGTTAAAGAATACAACATGAATTTTACAGTCTTGCATGATGATGATTCTCAGGTGTCTGCCCAATATGGCGTGTTTCGTTATCCTGAAACCTTTATTGTGGATAAAAAAGGCGTGATTCGTCAGCATCTTAATGGTGCGATGGATTGGGAAGATAAAGAGTTTATCAGTTATATTAACAACCTTTTGGATGAACCTGCAACGAAGTGAGTGAAACAAGCTTAATAAGCCAACGTATTCATGCGCTTAGAGGCATGCTTAAAGGGCATAATTATCGCTATTATGTATTGGATGACCCGCAAATCACTGATGCAGAATATGATAAATTACTGCGGGAGTTGTCTGATTTGGAGCAACAGTTGGGTGAACCCGTCCCCGATGATTCACCCACGCAAACCGTAGGCTTTAAACCCGATACAGCATTCAAGAGTCGTAAACATGCAGTGCCCATGCTCTCGCTTGCCAATGCATTTTCTGATGAAGAAATCAGCGAGTTTTTACAGCGTCATCAAGATATTTTAGCAGATGATGCCAAGATTGAATATATCGCAGAGCCTAAAGTGGATGGGTTGGCGATTAATATTTACTATGAATTTGGACAAATGGTGTTTGCTGCGACCCGTGGCGATGGTGTAACAGGCGAAGATGTAACCGATAATATCCGATCGGTTGCAGGTATTCCTTGGTCGCTTTCTGGCGATGTGCCGCAGCAATTTGAAGTGCGCGGTGAAGTGTATATGTCTAAAGCTTCCTTTGAGGCTTTAAATCAAAAACAAATGGAGGCTGGTGAAAAGCCTTTTGCCAATCCAAGAAATGCAGCGGCAGGCTCACTTCGTCAATTGGATGCTTCGATTACTGCTAGCCGTAAATTATCCTTTTTTGCTTATGCCACAGGGCTTAATGGTGAACAGTTTGCCAGTCGTCAAAATGAACTGTTACAAAAGTTAGCTGAGCAAGGCTTTGCGACCCAAGAAACAGCATTGCTAAGCGATGAATCAGCTATGTTTAAGCATTACCAGACTTGGATAGAGAAGCGCCCAACATTGGATTATGAGATTGATGGCATAGTGTTTAAGGTCAATGACTTTAAGCAACAACATTTGTTGGGTGCTGTTGCGCGCTCACCGCGATGGGCGATTGCTTATAAATTCCCTGCCGAAGAAGTGGAAACCATCGTGCAAGCCATCACTTGGCAAGTGGGGCGTACGGGCGTGATTACACCTGTGGCCAACATGAAACCAGTAAATGTAGCAGGCGTAATGGTATCACGAGCTACTTTGCATAATATTCAAGAACTGGCACGAAAAGATGTGCGTGTGGGCGATAGAGTGTTGATTCGCCGTGCAGGGGATGTGATTCCTGAGGTGGTGAAAAGCTTATCCAGCGGTGAAGACAATCGTGCCGAACCGACACCTACTCCAGAGCAGTGCCCTGTATGCGGTGCGGCAGTGGAGCAAGAAGAAGGCGAAGCAGCTATTCGCTGCACGGGTGGCCTTTCATGTTCGGCGCAACTCAAAGAGCGTATCAAACATTTTGTGTCGCGTGATGGTTTTGATATTGAAGGCTTTGGTAGCAAGCTTGCCGAAGCTTTGGTGGATAAAGGTTTAGTCAAAACGATTGCGGATGTGTTTGCCCTTGATTTTGATACTTTGGCAACATGGGAAGGTATGGGCGATAAAAAAATCACCAACCTTGAGCAGGGTATAGAAAGTAGGAAACACATAGCATTGTCTCGCTTTATTTATGCATTGGGGATTCGTCATGTAGGGCAGGCTACAGCAAACGCTTTGGCGAAGCATTTTAAAACATTGGATGCCTTAGAGCATGCCAATGAAGAAGCTTTGATTGAAATCAATGATGTGGGGCAGGAGGTGGCAGCATCGCTGATACATTTCTTTGCAGAACCGCATAACCAACAGGTTTTACAGCAGATGTTTGAGTATGGTGTGCAAGTGTTGGATGATGAAACACCTGAGATGGATGGTAACCATCCGCTTGCAGGTAAAACTGTGGTGATTACGGGTTCATTCTCTGATATTAAACGTGCGCAAGCTAAAATCCTATTGCAGCAGTTGGGCGCTAAGGTGGCAAGTGCAGTGTCTAAAAATACGGATATATTGATTGCAGGGGAAAAGGCAGGCTCAAAATTGAAGAAAGCAGAAGAGCTTGGTGTGCTGGTGGTGGAAGAAGCGCAACTTCTGGATTGGTTGGCGATTTAAGATTCAGCCTTAAATTTAAGCCATAAAAAAGGCTTCCGAAGAAGCCTTTTTATGAGTAATACTCGATTAAAGTAGGTCGATTAAGACTTGATAGCTTTAATTCTAGCGTTGATACGAGAAATGCGACGAGATGCCTGTTTCTTGTGTAAGTTGTTTTTGCGGCCTGCGCGTGCAATCAATGATGTTGCAACTTTCATTTCTGCATTTGCAGTGTCTTGGTCACCAGCCGCGATAGCTGCTTGAACGCGTTTGATTGCAGTGCGCATTGTAGATTTTTGTGCACGGTTACGATCGCGTTTTACGATGTCTTGCCTAGCGCGCTTGATTGCTGAAACATGATTAGCCAATTTGATATCTCCATAATTTGCAAGCTTTAAGACACTTTAAAAGGGTAAGCTGTGCATGAATTGGTTGCGCACTATATGTTTCAAAGGGCTGCTGTCAACACTGTATGGCGAATATTAACGGTATTTAATAATTGCTGGACTTGTTCATTTCTGAGGCTATAAATTCGGGCTATGAAAAAAGTAATGATAGCACCCTCAATATTATCGGCAGACTTTGCCAACCTAGAAAAAGAAATCAAAGCCATTGATGAAGGCGGATGTGATTGGGTTCACGTTGATGTGATGGATGGTACGTTTGTACCGCCGATTACGATTGGCGATAACATCGTCAACGCGATTCGCCCGCATACCAAAAAGGTGATGGATGTTCACTTGATGGTTGAACATCCTGAAACGCAAGTTGAAGCCTTTGCCAAAGCTGGCGCAGATATGATTACGATTCACCAAGAAGCCTGTGTGCATTTGGAGCGTACACTACAATTGATTCGCTCTTTGGGTTGTAAAGCTGGCGTAGCACTTTGCCCTTCAACGCCTGTGCATACCATTAAGAATGTTTTGCATTGTACTGATTTGGTATTGATGATGAGTGTGAACCCTGGTTATGGTGGTCAGTCTTATATCCATGCGGTCACTGATAAGATTAAAGAAGCGCGTGGCATGCTTGATGCTGCTGGTTCTGATGCATTCTTGCATGTGGATGGTGGCGTGAGTCCGAAAACGATTGAAGAAGTTTCTGGCGCGGGCGCAGACTGCTTTGTTGCAGGTTCGGCAGTGTATAATACGCCTGATTATGCAGCAGCGATTGCTGAGTTGAGACGCTTAGCGGAAGGCGTGTAAAGCCTCATTATTTTCATATATTATTATTTAATAAACTAAGATAAAGTTCTTTAATATTAGATAATTAGCTTGGCTTGCCGTAAGGCATGGATGAGCGGGCTTGGCATTAAGAAATTTAGGCTTGCGATTGGCTTTTGCATGCGTAAGGTTCGTATCGCAAGTGTATTTGGCATAGCCGATGAAGGCAGTATCTTGAGGGGGGTACTTACAATATAATAATATATAGTGCGTTGCAAGTTTATATTTATGTGTGGGTACTTTACTTTAAAGGTAAAGATGGAGGAGTTTTAATATGTTGCGAAGTGTAAAAGCATCTTGGGCATCAAAATTTAGTCAGTTATTGTTTGTGGCTGCTTTAGGCTTTGTTTTGCCTACGGGCGCATGGGCAGATGATGTCAGCAATGAGTCACAACCTTTTGAGTTTCCACATGCGCGTCACGCTGGTAAATTCAAAATCAACTGCATGTACTGCCATAGTGGTGCAAGACGCAGTAAAGTGGCTATGATTCCTCCAGTGGCCAAATGTATTGGCTGCCATTCCCATCTCCCATCTGTTCGTGAAACCCCACGCATTAAAAAATTATTCTCATATTGGGAAAAGAAAGAGCCAGTTCCTTGGCGCAAAGTCCATGATTTACCAGATTTCGTAGAATTTAACCATGAGCGCCATATTCGCCGCTTTATCTTTAAAGATGGTCGTCCAACACAGCAAACATGCGGCATGTGCCATGGCGATGTTAAAACATTTACTGTGGGTAGAAAAATCCGCCCATTAACCATGGGTTGGTGTTTGAGTTGCCATGAGCAATTCCAAGGTGAGTCGGATATTGGTCTGCCAGCACCTGCAAAACGTTGGATGATTCCAACGGCAGCAACCGACAAACCATTGGTTGATGTGGCTCATCCACAGCCCGCAGTGCTTGACCCTGAGCACCCTGCAAACATGAAAGCTTCAGATATTAAAGCCATGTCTGAACGGTTACCAAAATCATTAAAAGAAAAATTTGTACGTGCGCCTCATGATTGTTGGCAATGTCACAAGTAAGCTGTCTGGCATCTAAGGAGATTTGAAATGAGTGAAAAGAATTCAAATAATGAGTTAAGTCGCCGGACGTTCCTCAAGGCTATGGGGCTTACGGGTGCTGGTAGTGCGCTTGTATTATCAGGTTGCGGAGATACCGATATTGTCAATGAAGTGGATATTGAAGTTCGTAAAGAGCTTGTATTGCCTGCTGTTGACCCTGATGACTTTGTTCGCCCTGGGATTCCAGTTTATTATGCTTCAACATGTAAACAATGCCCTGCGAATTGTGATATTCATGCGAAAGTGCGTGAAGGTCGCGTGATTAAGATTGAAGGTAATCCAACATCAACCACCAATGTGGGTAAATTGTGCGCCATGGGTCAGGCTGGTTTGCAAAGCCATTACAATCCAGACCGCATCACCAAACCTATGGTTCGTAAAGGCGGAAAACTGGTTGAAGTATCTTGGGCTGAAGCAGAAGATTTGCTTAAGAAACATTTGGGTAAGAAAAATGCTAAGCTTGCTTTCTTGACTGGCGCAACCAGCGGTCATCAAGCCGTGATTACAAAAGCATATATGGATGCGGCAGGCTCTAAGAATCATTTTGTATTTGATACATTGCCACCTGCGGTTGGCATGGCTACCAACGAAAAAATGTTTGGTCATGCCGTGCCTAAATATGATTTTGATAAAGCAAAATTGATTGTTAACTTTGGCGCTGATTTCTTGGGTACATGGTTATCTCCTGTAAACTTTGGTACACAATATGGTGCATTTAGGAACGCGCCTCGCGGTACTTTGGTTCAAATCGAACCTAAAATGACACTCACAGGGTCCAATGCAGACCGCTGGATTGCAATCAAACCAGGTACTGAAGGTCACTTGGCGCTGGCTTTGGCATCTTTGATTGCTGGTGACGCAAACTTTAAAGGTAAGAGCCTTGGTAAACTTGATGTTGACGTCAAACAAGTGTCTCAGGCAACTGGTGTGTCTATTGAGCGTATGCACAAGCTTAAAGATATGTTGATTAGCCATAGCCCAAGCTTGGTGCTTTCGGGTAACAGTGCGGAAGGTTTTGAGCATGGCTCAGAAGCTGCTGATGCTATCTTATTGTTGAATACGATGTTGGGCAATGTTGGCGAAACTGTGCTTCCACGCGCAAAACCTGCGTTCCCAGATTTGCAGCCTCAACTTGGTGGCTGGGCGGATTTAAAAGCGTTTATTGATGGTTTAGCTGATGGCAGTTTTGATACTGTTGTTGTTCATGGTTCTAACCCTTTATATCAAGCGCCAGATTTTATGAAAGCAGATGAGGCTTTTGCTAAGGCAAACATGCGCATTGCTTTTTCTATGTATCCTGATGAAACAACCATGGCATGTGACTTGGTCTTGCCAGTTCATTCTTACTTGGAAGAGTGGAATACATCTATGCCAGCTTATGCTGCTGAAGATGGGCACTTAAGCATTCAGCAGCCTGTGATGAATCCTGTGTTTGGCGAAGGTTCGACTTATGCCTATGGTGATATCATGCTTGGTTTAGTGAGTGAACTTGATGCAGCATTTAAAAATTGGGATAGCTATGAAGCTTATATCCTTGATGCATTGGCAACCATGAAACCAGCATTGGTAAATCCGCCTAAACCTACAGTTGCAGGACAAACTGATGAAGAAGCTTTCCAACAAGGTGTGCTCGCATCTGGTTTTGTCACTATGAAAGAAGGCAGTGCTGCAGCAATCAAAGCGAAGATTCCTGCTGTAAAACTACCTGAAATAGCAGCAGAAGATGCCAGTTATGCTTATCACTTGATTCCATCTGCGCGTTTGGGTCTTTATGATGGTCGTCATGCCAACAGTCCTTGGCTACAAGAGCTTCCTGACCAGCTCACATCAGTGATGTGGGATTCATGGATTGAAATTCATCCCAACACAGCGAAGAAACTTGGTTTGATTACAGGTGATACGGTTAAAGTTTCATCAGCATCAGGCTCTTTAGAGGTTGCTGTGGTGGTATTCCCGGGTATCCAAGAAGAATCGGTTGCGATTCCATTGGGTAATGGTCATAGCGAATATGGTCGTTATG
>JALUHL010000143.1 GCA_027053695.1 Ghiorsea sp. | reverse complement strand
GTGCAAACAGGTGAAGCATCGTGAGTGCCATTGAAGTGTTGATTGGTGGGGCTGATGGCAAGCAAGTATCTTTGGATGCAGCTATGGCCAACCGCCATGGCTTGATTGCAGGGGCAACGGGCACAGGCAAAACGATTACCCTACAAACGCTGGCTGAAAGCTTTTCACGCATTGGTGTGCCGGTGTTTATGGCAGATGTGAAAGGTGACTTATCTGGTATTTCGCAAGCTGGGAAGCCGCATAAAGAGATTGATAGACGCATCCAAGAGATTGCGATTGAAGGCTATCAGCATCGTGGCGCACCCACCTTATTTTGGGATATGTTTGGTAAAAAAGGGCATCCCGTGCATACCACGATTTCGGATATGGGGCCTTTGCTGCTGTCAAACTTGTTGGAATTGAATGATACGCAAAGTGGGGTGTTGTATGCTGCATTTCGCATTGCCGATGATGAAGGTTTATTGCTGCTCGATTTGAAAGATTTGCGTTCTATGTTGGTTTGGATGGGTGAAAATCGCAAAGACATCAGCGGTGAATATGGCAATATATCGGGTGCAAGTATTGGCGCAATTCAACGTAAATTACTGGTGCTGGAAGAGCAGGGCGCAGAAAGCTTTTTTGCTGAGCCTATGCTTCGCTTGAAAGATTTGATGATGGTTGATTTTTCAGGGCAGGGTGTGATTAGTTTGCTGGATGTGAGCAAGCTTATTCATCAGTCGCCAAAACTGTATGCAACATTTTTACTGTGGCTTCTTTCTGAATTGTTTGAAAACTTACCTGAAGTGGGTGATGCGGATAAACCGAAATTGGTTTTATTCTTTGATGAAGCCCATCTTATTTTTGATGATGCACCCAAAGCGTTGCTGGATAAAGTGGAGCAGGTGGTGCGTTTGATTCGCTCTAAAGGGGTGGGTGTGTATTTTATCAGCCAATCGCCTTTGGATATTCCTGAGGATGTGTTGGGGCAGTTGGGTATGCGTATTCAACATGCTTTACGAGCCTTCACGCCTAAGGATCAGCGAGCTGTGCGCACTGCCGCTGAAACATTTAGACCCAATCCCAAGATTGATACAGAAGCTGCCATCACCGAGCTAGGTATTGGCGAAGCCTTGGTCTCCACTTTGGATGCATCAGGTAGCCCAACGCCTGTGGAGCGTATTCTTATTCGCCCACCAGAATCACAAATTGGTCCTGTGGATGATGTTAAACGCACTGAAATTATTAGTCGTTCGCCTGTGGGTGGTCGTTATGAAGAAATCATCGACCGTGAATCAGCTTATGAATTGCTTAAAGAGAGGGCGGAAGAAGAAGAGCGTATGGCAGCGGCAGAAGCTGCGGAAAAGGATACATCCAGGGCTTCCTCGGATGATGTTTGGCTCAAACCTAAATCAACGCGGAAACGTGCCAGTAATCGGCAAAGCTTTAGCGAAGCCATTATGAAAAGTGCAGCGCGCAAGGCGACAACCATGATTACAGGTAAATTGGTGCGTGGGCTTTTGGGCTCATTGTTAGGTGGCAGACGTTAATTTAAGGTAAGGTTTGAGCCTTTTACTTTTTCGTACCCAACCAAATCATATGTTTACTACCCTTTTTGCCAAAGGCTCGGCATGGCACTTCCTGCGTTTGCAAGCCTGCTTGCTTCATTCGCTTGGTAAATCGAGGCTCAGGAAATGCTGACCACACACCAAGTACGCCCTTAGGCTTTAATGCGCCCATAGCGGCTTTTAAACCATTCGGACTATACAATGCTCCATTTTCTTCGCGTGTTAAGCCTTCCGGGCCATTATCCACGTCCAATAATATCGCATCAAACTGTTCTGTTTCACTGCGAATAAGTTTGCCCACATCGCCTTGATAAATACTTACGCGCTCATCTTCTAACGGTTGATTCGCTAAATGTGCCAAATGGCTTTGATTCCATGCAACCACAGCAGGCACAAGCTCTGCCACAATCACTTCAGCACTTGGACTGACATGCTTTAGGGTTTCGGCAAGTGTAAACCCCATACCCAAGCCACCGACCAAGACTTGTGCACCTTGTTTGCTACGAATATGTTTGCAGCCCAATTCAGCCAACACATCTTCGGATGAATGCATACGGCTGTTCATCAGTTCAGAATAACCCGTTTTGATGGAATATTCATCGCCACGGCGATAAAGCTTCATATCCTTGGCTAAACCTTGCACAGCAGATGTATCTAATAATTCCCAAGGTCTCATGCTTGGCCCAAACTTTTATTAACAATTTCAAGCACATCACCCGATAAACCTTGCGTGTCGGCAATGCTTTGCAGCTCGGCTTTCATCAAAGCTTGGCGAGTGGGTTCTAGGCGTTTCCAATCCATCAGTGCGCGCACCATACGCGCAGCGATTTGTGGATTAAGTTTATCCAATTCCAATACATGCTCCGCGATAAATTGATAACCTGAGCCATCTTCAGCATGGAAATTAAACGGGTTACGCATAGCAAAGCCACCAATCAAAGCACGCACCTTATTTGGGTTTTTCATAGAGAATTTAGGATGTTGCATCAATGCTTTCACATGGTTTAACGTGTTGGGAAGCGATGATGATGCCTGCACACCAAGCCATTTATCCATCACATTTGCTTCATCCATCCACTGCGCTTCAAAAGATTGAAGAGCTTGCTCGCGTTGCGAACATTCTTGATGCGCAAGCAATGCCAAAGCTGCATATTGATTGGTCATATTGTTGGCTGTTTCAAATTGTGTATATGCAATATCAAGCATATCGCCACCCAAACTTACCAAATAGGATAGGCATACGTTTTGTAGTTTGCGTTGCTGCATGGCTGTATCACTTAAATCAACCGCAGTAACATCTGAGGGCTGGCTCATAGTTTGATACAGGCTCATAAAATCACCCTGCAAAGCTTGGGCAAGCGCATATTTTAAACTTTCCTTGGCTTCAAACAATGCCACGGGGTTCATGGTGTCATGTTGGCTTAG
>JALUHL010000142.1 GCA_027053695.1 Ghiorsea sp. | reverse complement strand
TGCCTGAAGGAACGGGAAGAGAGCACAAGCTTGTGCGCAGACAAAGGCAGGGTGATGAAGTGGTGGAAGAATATTTTGATGATTGCACGTTTGTGCCACTTCTTTCAGGTGTGAATTAATTGAGCGACGAATTGAATGATAAATCAAGTGATAGATTGAACACAGCCAGTGAGGATAAAGCGGCTGAGCAAGCTAATCCTGTACCAAAAAAAGAATCGGTATTGCGCAGGATGTACCATTGGACGCTGGCATGGGCGGAGCATCCTCAAGCTAGCTATGCGCTTTTTTTTGTTGCGCTGATTGAATCCAGCGTGTTTCCCATACCGCCAGATATTTTATTGTTGGCATTGGCTTTGGGTCAACCCAAATCGGCCATCAAATTCGCAGCGATTACCACGGCTGGTTCTACCGTAGGCGCTGCGCTGGGATATGCCATTGGCATGTTTTTACTGGCCAGTATTGGGCAGCCCATTATCGAATTTTACGGCTTAACTTCTCAATATGCGCAAGCTGGCGATTGGTTTGCTGAATATGGCGTAGCGATTGTGTTAATCGCTGGCTTTTCGCCGATTCCATTTAAAGTCATCACCATTGCTGCGGGTGCTTTTGGGCTTGGTTTTATCCCATTTATCCTTGCAGCACTAGTATCTCGGGGCGCAAGATTTTTCTTGGAAGGCGCTTTGCTGCAATGGGGTGGACCTAAGTTAAGAGAGTTTGTCGAACAATATTTTGAATGGATTACGATTGGGGCAACGCTTTTGGTGGTGCTTGGTTTTGTTGTTATAGGTATGCTGGGCTGATGTTTTTTACGCGAACTTTGGTGGTGTTGCTGCTGATGGTGAGTCTGGTGGGTTGCAGTCGTTACGACTATTATCCAAGAGGCATCCATGTTTATTTGCAGACGATTCCAGGTGTGAACAAAAATGCTAAGGTGCACACAGTGAAGAAAGGGGAAACGCTGGCTTTGATTGCGCGCACCTATGGCGTGGACTACCGTGATATTTCTAAACGCAATGGTATCAAAAAGCCTTATACGATTTATGTGGGGCAGCGCTTAATCATTCGAGGGGGAGCAACAGCTCATCAAGCCGCAACTTCGGGAAAAGGAACACGCTCACCGACTGTAGCTGCACCGAGCACGAAGAAGTTTAAGTTGATGTGGCCAGTCAAAGGCATACTGACCAGCAAGTTTGGCCCGAGAAAGGGGCGCATGCATGATGGCATTGATATTGCCGCTAAAGTGGGTGTGCCTATTCATGCGGCAGCAGCAGGTGAAGTGGTGTATGCAGATAATAAGCTTACAGGATACGGTAATTTAATTATTATCAGGCATAACAATAATATGTTTACCGCTTATGCGCACAATAGCCGCAACTTTGTATCTTCAGGGGATAAGGTTCGGCAGGGGCAGCATATTGCCAATGTCGGAGAAACAGGGCGAGCCACTGGGCCGCATGTACATTTTGAACTAAGGCGTGGTGAAACGGCTATCAATCCTATACCGTATTTACCAAGGCGGTAGGGGCTTGAATT
The DNA here is from genome assembly GCA_027053695.1 of Ghiorsea sp. Classification (GTDB taxonomy): domain Bacteria; phylum Pseudomonadota; class Zetaproteobacteria; order Mariprofundales; family Mariprofundaceae; genus Ghiorsea. The sequence continues at coordinate 1,443 of JALUHL010000142.1, read as the reverse complement.
TGTATCTTTGAATACTTATCTAAAGGTTAGTTATAAAACGCGCAGTACAGATTTGATAATGAATGTGTTGGGAGATTAGATTGGGTAAGAAAAAAAGCAAAGAACAACAAAATGTTGATGAAAATACAGCCAAAGACATGAATGCGGAAGCGTTTGAAGCTGAAGCGCTTGAGCCTGAAGAAACCGTAGAAGAAGATGCTTTGCAGCAAGCTTTAGATGAAGTCGCGGAGCTTAAAGATAAGCTATTACGCCAACATGCAGATATGGAAAACATGCGCAAACGCACGGAGCGTCAAGTGGCGGATGCGCATAAGTTTGCTGTAGAAAAATTTGCTGCGGCTTTGCTGGATGTGGTGGATAATCTTGAGCGCGCGGTGGAAACCGAAGAAGGCAATGAACAAGCTGTGCGCGAAGGTGTGGCGTTGACCTTGGACTCTTGGCATAAAGTTGCCAGTAAGTTTGCTTTGGAGCGCGTTGATGCTGTGGGGCAAATGTTTGACCCGCACTTGCATGAAGCTTTATCCAAAATGCCTTCAGATGAGCCTGAAGATACGGTGATTGCTCAGCATGTGGCAGGTTATACTTTGAATGGTCGCTTGCTTAGGCCTGCAAAAGTGTTGGTGTCTAGCGGTCAGCAATAAATCATCCTATAAAATATTGATTAGCGCCTGCTTGCTTGGTGAGGCAGTGCGCTATGATGGCGGTAGTTGCACGCAATGTTTAGATGATGCGAGCAAGCAGCGCATTCAGCAATGGCAAGCGCAAGGCTTGTTGCTTCCACTTTGCCCAGAAGTTGCAGGCGGTCTTTCTGTGCCAAGGCCTGCGGCTGAGATTTGCGGCGAACTTATTCAAACCCAAGCCGGTGATGATGTGACCCAAGCTTTTTATGCGGGTGCTGTCAAGGCTTTGGATTTGTGTAAAACGCATCATATCCACACGGCTATTCTCAAGCAAGGTAGCCCATCCTGCGGCAATAGTCTTATCAACGACGGCAGCTTCACCAAGACAAAAATTGAAGGGCAAGGTATCACCGCAAGGTTGTTGCTTGAGCATGGTGTATCCGTATTTAATGAGCATGAAATTGAACAAATTCCGCCTTTTTAAGTGTCTGGTAGAAACTGTGCGATTTGATACTTGCGAGTGGCAATAACTTCTCTAGGTTACGTTGCATGAGAATACTTTTATTTGCAGCCATATTCAGCTTATTTCCAGCCCAGCTTTGGGCAGAGCAATATACCCGTGACGACCTTATCGATTACATCGTCCAAGAAACCAAGCTTGATCAAGCTTATGTGAGCAAACATGTCAAAGCAGCGAAGTTTGATGCGGATTTAATTCGCAAAATGAACACGCCTTATGAAGCGCGCCCATATACGGATTATCGCCCATTGTTTATCAATGATAGGATGAAGAAAAAGTCGCTAGCCTTTTTGAAAGAAAATC
>JALUHL010000141.1 GCA_027053695.1 Ghiorsea sp. | reverse complement strand
TTGTTCTTGAAAGAGTGCGAGTGGAGGTTTAATCTCGCTTCATCAAAAGAGCAGCTTGATGACCTCAAAAAACTGCTCAAAGAATTTTATTAGGTGTCAGCCCCAAACATTATTCCAATTCTTGGTCCAATATGGGCACTTGTTGAAAACGGCTTCCTCACGGGCACAGAAGGTAGTAACCGCTTTGGTGACAATCCATTGAAACAAGCAACCTAACAAGGCAAATCCAGCAGACCGCAGACCCGCAGGAACGTAGCACATAACTTAAACAGTAAAGACTTTGTGCCTTGGTGTCTTTGTGGTTACATTACACACCATCAAGATTGCATAAGGACAAGCAGTGAAACAAAGCAAAAGCAAAAAAGACCGTAAAACATCTGCATGGTATCAACGTCACGCCAATGACCCGCATGTCAAACGCGCCCAACGCGAAGGCAAACGCTCGCGTGCAGTTTTTAAGCTCACTGAAATTCTAGATTCCAATAGTATTCGTATCAAAAAAGATGCGGTGATTGTCGATTTGGGTTGTGCGCCGGGTTCTTGGAGCGAAGAGCTACGCAACTATGTGGATAGTTCAGGTAAGATTATCGGTATTGATTTATTGCCTTTAGACCCGATTCGTGGCGTTACACTTATCCAAGGTGATTTTGATTCTCCAGAAGGGCAAGAAGCATTAAAACAAGCCTTGGATGGTCGCAAGGTGGATTTGGTGGTATCGGATATGGCGCCTGAAATGAGCGGACATAAACTGGTGGATCAAATGCGTATGGTTGGGCTGAATGAAATGACGCTACACTTTGCCAAACAGTATCTCAAACCTGATGGCGATGTGCTCATGAAAACATTTATGGGGCAAGGTTATGATGAGTTTCGCCAAGAAATGGGCAAATCATTTAAACGCATTAAAAACATTAAACCTGCGGCAAGCCGCAAAACTTCACCTGAGTTCTTTCTTTTGGGGTTAGGCATGAAAGTTTGGAGCGATGAATCATGAGCACCAACACCAACGACTATTTAGTTTGGATGGATTTGGAGATGACGGGTTTAGACCCTGAAACCGATACCATCATCGAAATGGCAACGATTATTACCGATGGTCAACTCAATATCATTGCTGAAGGCCCCAACCTTGTGATTCATCAATCTGATGAAGTCATGGGCAAGATGAATGATTGGTGCATCAAATATCATGGCGAATCAGGATTGACCAAGCGGGTGAAAGAATCCACCATTTCCATGAAAGAAGCTGAGCAACTGACGCTTGATTTTGTGCGTAAACATGTCACCGAAGGCGATTCACCCTTATGCGGCAACTCTATCCATCAAGACCGCCGATTTTTGGTCAAGTACATGCCAAGATTGGAATCATGGCTGCATTACAGAAATGTGGATGTGAGCACAGTCAAAGAACTGGCAAGACGCTGGTATCCAGAGCTGCCAACATGGAAAAAGCGCGGCGCACATTTGGCATTGGATGATATTATTGAGTCCATTGACGAGCTTAAGCATTATCGCAAAAGCTTATTTCGACAAACTTAAGCTAGGTTGGTGTGTGAGTTGCCCTTTCTGCAATAATCACCAACACGCTTTGCACCAAGGCAGCCAATGGAATCGCAAAGAACACGCCCACAATGCCCCAGAAACTACCAAACACCAATACAGCCACAATAATAGCAATGGGATGCAAGTTCACGACTTCAGAGAATAACCAAGGAATCACAATGTTCGCATCAATCAGTTGGATGACCGCATAAGCCAATACACTGTATGCAGCCATGTCTGTCCAACCCCATTGGAAATAAGATAACAGCAGCACGGGAATAGCCACCACCGCAGCACCCACAAAAGGAACCCAAACTGAAATGCCCGTAAGCACAGCAAGCAACAATGCATAATCATGGCCCATCATCATATAGACAATCCACATCACAAGACCAACCATGGACGATTCCCAGAATCGACCACGGATATAATTGCCCATTTGTATATCAAGCTCGCCCCAAACACGTTTAAGAAGGGTGCGTTTTTCAGGTAGAAATTGTTGCGACCAATCAATAATACGTTGTTTGTCTTTGAGCAAGAAAAACACCAATACAGGCACAAGCACCACATACACACCAATCGCAATCACATTGGGGATGGATGCCAATGATTTAGACAGCAGCAAACCGCTCCATTCTTGGACTTTTTCTGCGCCCGTTGCAATGGCTTGTTGCAAATACTCCGCATTCAAACCAGTGGGGTAACGCGCCTGCAAATCATGGATACTATCTTTTAAGAGATGAACATATTCAGGGATTTTTGCTGCCAACTGCCCTACCTGCTCGGTAAGCACGGGCAATACGGCAAGTAATGCGAAAAGAACAGCTAAGAGCGCGCCAATACCTACAATGATAATGGCAAATATTCTTGGCACTTTGCATGTAATCAACAGCGCAACTACGCCATCCAAAACATACGCCAACGCCACAGCAACCAATGCAGGCGCAAGGGTTGCGCCAAATATCGCCAATAGCGCGAAGACCACCACCAAGAAAACCAAGAGCATCATAAGCTCGCTATCTTCTAGATGTGTATTAACCCAATCTAAAATAGGACGCATAACTAGGCTTGCCCCTCAATGCTTGGCTCGGCTTGCCCCGATGTTGCTTTAGGGCGCTGCGATTTCATCACCAAAACAATCAAAAATAGACTACTGATAAGCTGCATCACGCTGCCAATGCCATGCCAAAAAGCGAAAGCCAAACGCAAAGGATCTTGTTTGCTCAATAAGCTAATATCACCCGCTTCAACTTTAATCGCTGCCATCATCGCTGATACAGCAAAAGCATTGGTCGCCACCATCAGCGCCACAAAACCAAGCAAATACCATGTCATTTTTTGTGCACGAATACGATATGCAAACACCGCAGCCGCCACAGCTAAAATCAATGCCGCGATATTGGATATATGAAATATTTTGCCTGCAATCGCCCCTGCTTGCATGGATTGAAGC
>JALUHL010000140.1 GCA_027053695.1 Ghiorsea sp. | reverse complement strand
GATTTGCTACAGGTAGGAAAGCAAGGCTTTTTAGCTGTTGCTTCAAAGGATAAAATGTGTCCATAAAACTTGGTCTAAGCATACCTTTTTTATAGCAAGCTTATTGCCAAATTAGAAGTTCTTTAAGGGCAGACGCTAGAACATACCCAATTGCAATTTCGCTTCATCGCTCATCATACTTCTATCCCAAGGCGGATCAAACACCAGTTCAACGTGTACATCGGTCACATTCTCTACATCCAATGTTTTTGCGCGAACATCATCCACAATAAATGGCCCCATACCGCAACCCGGTGCAGTGAGTGTCATCGTGATTTCAACATGATTACCACCCTCATCGGTATCCACAATATGTACTTCATAAATCAGGCCAAGATTTACAATATCGACTGGAATTTCAGGGTCGTAAACTGTTTTGAGTGCATCCCAAACCGCAGATTCATCCACAGGACCTTGGGCTGTTTTGACTTCTTCAACAGCATCTTCTTTTTTCTCATCGCCCAAGCCTAAGCCATCAGCATCCTTGCCTTCGACACGGGCTAAGTTGCCATTGACGCTCACTGTATAAGTGCCGCCTAACTCTTGAGTGATAGCGACTTGCGCACCCTCAGGAATTATCACGGGTGTACCCAATGGAATCAAAATTGCATCAATATCTCTGTTGGTGGTAATCATTTGTCCTGTTGCCATGATTATTCTGTCCTTGCTGGCTCGCCAGCATCTTCAATCGCAGATTTGACGGTATGCCAGCATAATGTGGCACACTTAATACGGGATGGAAATTCTTTGACACCTGCAAGTACCGCAAGTTTACCCAACACTTCTTCATCAGGTTCATCACTCATATCAGCAGTTGCCATATCATGGAATGCATCAAACATATGCTGAAATTCATCAATGCTTTTGCCTTTCAGGTTTTCAGTCATCAATGATGCGGATGCTGTAGAGATTGAGCAGCCTTGCCCTTCAAACTTCACATCTTCAATGATGTTGTCGTCATTGATTTGTAAGTATACATGAAGTTGGTCGCCACAGAGTGGGTTAAAGCCTTCAGCATCATGGCTGCATGGCTCAAGCTTACCGAAGTTACGCGGGGCTTTGGTGTGGTCGATAATCACCTGCTTATATAAGTCACCTAAACTAAACATTTCTAATTTCTCTCTTTTAGCCACGGATGAACACAGATAAACGTAGATGGTTTGGCTAAACATCTTATATCTGTGTATATCTGCGTGCATCTGCGGCTATTGCTTGTCATGCGAACATATCCCGTGCTTTTTCAAGAGCCCCAAATAGAGCATCCACTTCGGCTTCTGTATTGTAAATCGAAAATGAAGCGCGAGCAGTGGCAGGTACTTTATAAAACTGCATCACAGGCATAGCGCAATGATGACCTGCGCGAATCGCCACACCTTCACGGTCTAGGATTGTCCCCAAATCATGGGGGTGCACGCCGTCTAGTACGAATGAAAGCACACATGCTTTATCTTTGGCTGTACCGATTTGTTTTAAACCAGCAAATGCTTGTGCTTTTTTTGTGGCATAAGCCAACAATTCTTTTTCGCGCTGCATGATGGCATCAAAGCCAATGTTTTGAATGTATTTTAACGCCGCACCAAAACCAATCACACCTGCGATATTGGGTGTGCCCGCTTCAAATTTATGCGGAAGTTCGTTGTACTGGGTTTTCTCAAACGTCACCATCAAAATCATATCACCACCACCTTGGTAAGGCGGCATGTCATTCAACAATTCTTCTTTGGCAATCAACACACCCACACCTGTTGGTCCATACATTTTGTGCGCAGATGTGGCATAAAAATCAATATCCAAAGCTTGGATGTCGGTGGGGTGATGTGCTGCAGCTTGCGCACCATCGACCAACACTTTCGCACCCACAGCATGGGCTTGCTGAATCATTTCAGCAATCGGGTTTATCGTGCCTAAGGCATTGGACATATGCACGATGCCGACAAGCTTGGTACGTTCGTTTAATAACTCAGCATAAGCGACCAAATCAAGCTCGCCTGCTTCATTCATGGGGATAACTTTAAGCTTTGCTCCAACGCGTTCGCACAACATTTGCCAAGGTACGATATTGGAATGATGTTCCATATGTGTAATCAGAATTTCATCATCTTTGCCAATGTTTGCGCCACCCCAAGAGGATGCGACAAGGTTGATGCTTTCGGTTGTGCCACGCGTAAAAATGACTTCTTTGGTCGATTTGGCATTGAAGAATGCACGAATGGTTTCACGCGCTGCTTCATAATCTTTGGTGGCACGCTCAGATAATGAGTGTACGCCACGGTGGATATTGGAATTATCTTTTTCGTAGTAATGTCGAATCGTATCAATCACGCATTGTGGCTTTTGCGTGGTCGCGGCATTATCCAAATACACCAATGGGTGCCCAAATACCTCTTGGTGCAAGGTTGGAAAATCATTTCTGATTTGTTCGATATTCATATTACTCACCCAACAAGCCTTCAAGGCTTTCACCATGTGGCAGCTTGGCAAAAGCTTCTTTTTCCACATAACGACGAACGGTTTGATTGCTCATGCCAGCTAAAATTTCATCAGCAAAAGCAAAGGTTAACAATTCTTGTGCGGACTCTTCAGAAATACCGCGCGAACGAAGATAAAAGAGCTGCTTATCATCAAGCTGACCAATGGTTGCACCATGGGCACATTTCACATCATCATTGTAAATCTCAAGTTCAGGTTTGGTGTCGATTTCTGCATGTTTAGAAAGCAAGATGTTTCCATTTTGCATATCGGAATCGGTTTGCGTAGCGCCTTCATGTACCATCACCTTACCATTGAATACGCCATGAGAGCGCCCATCCAAAACCGTACGATAATTTTCGCGGCTTGTGCAATGCGGAGCAGTGTGGTCAATGCGGGTATGGTGATCGACATGCTGCCTACCGCCCAACACAAACAAACCATTCAAGCTGCATGATGCACCTTGCTCATGTAAATCCACCACCACA
>JALUHL010000139.1 GCA_027053695.1 Ghiorsea sp. | reverse complement strand
AAAGCGCTAGTGAAATCCGCAATAAGGATAAGCAGAAAAGAAGCCGCTGATGCATTGCTTTGAAGAAACCAAAGTATTGCCTGTAAGCGCTAAGGCTATGTATGACTTGGTGATGGATATTGAAGCTTATCCCGCTTTTGTACCTTGGATTTGTGGCGCAGAGCTTTTGGAAGTCAAAACCAATGAGTTAAGTGCTGAGTTGACCATGGATTTAGCAGGCACCAAGCACAAATTTCAAACCGTTGATTATTTTATGCCTCACAAGCTTGTGGAGATTCGCTTGCTTACTGGGCCGTTTAAATTTCTAGAGAGCGTATGGACATTTGAGCACATTGATGATGCCAGTTGCACCGTTCATTTCTCGATTGAATTTGAATTTAAGAGTACAATGTTGGATATTGTGGCATCGCCACTGTTTGGCGCAGCATGTAAAACCATGGTAAAAACCTTTGAAAAGCGTGCTGTAAGTTTATCGGGGTTAAGGAGTTAATCATGCATGTATCTGTAGTTTATGCCTTGCCTGATGAGCAATTCTTAGAAGAATTAGATGTGCCTGAAGCGTGCACGGTTGAACAGGTGCTGATGTTATCGCAGGTCTTGGTGAGGTTCCCAGATATTGATTTAACGGTGAATAAGGTTGGTATTTATGCCAAATTGGTCAAGTTAGATACCGTGGTTGAAGAAGGTGAGCGTATTGAAATCTATCGTGCGGTACCACGCAAACCTCGCGATGCTCATGCATCCGATGATAAAAAAGCTAGGATTCGCGCCAAGAAAGAGCGTAAGAAAGCGGAAGAATAATACTCCTTATACCCTTTCCCTTGCTTGGAGCCACTGCAATTTACTCAAGGTAAGTCTTGAAGCATCGATAATCACCGCCTGAGTTAAAAAGCATACAACGATGAAGTTATATCAATCCAGTTTTCTGTTGATTGATATTTGACACATCTTTTTCTTTCAACTATGTTATATGACAACACCAATGAATGTGGGAGAATAGGATGCGTTGTATCATGAAAGGTATGTATAAAATTTTAGGGTTAAGCCTTATGCTTGGCTTAGTCAGTTGTAGCGGTGGCGGTTCATCGTCTTCAACGGCGGGCGGTTCATCGTCTTCAACGGCGGGCGGTTCATCGTCTTCAACGGCGGACACCACAGCCCCCGTGATTACGATACTTGGTTTTAATCCTGCCTCAGTGCCGCAAGGCATGGTGTATTCAGATGCAGGGGCGACAGCCACAGATAATGTGGATGGAGATATTACTGCAAATATCATGGCAACGAATACTGTGAACACAAGCACATTAGGCAATTATACTGTAACATATGATGTGAGTGATGCAGCAGGCAATGCCGCGACCACTCAAACGCGTCAAGTCGCAGTGGTTCCATTGTTCGGAACCAAGCAATTGGGCGTTGCAGGAGCATTGACTTTTGCTCAGTCGGTTGCAACGGATGTTTCGGGCAATGTGTATGTGGCTGGATATACAAATGGTGGCTTGGATGGTAATACCTTAACAGGCGGACGGGACTTCTTTTTGACCAAGTATAATGCATCAGGTGTGAAACAATTCACCAAGCAATTGGGCGTTGCAGGAGCATTGACTTTTGCTCAGTCGGTTGCCACGGATGCTTCGGGCAATGTGTATGTGGCTGGATATACATATGGTGGCTTGGATGGAAATACCTTAACAGGCACAGCCGATTTTTTTGTGACTAAATATAATGCATCAGGTGTCAAACAATTCACCAAGCAATTGGGCGTTGCAGGAGTATTCACTTCTGCTCAGTCGGTTGCCACGGATGCTTCGGGCAATGTGTATGTGGCTGGATATACAAATGGCGGCTTGGATGGCAATACCTTGACAGGCGCACAGGATTTCTTTGTGACCAAGTATAATGCATCAGGTGTCAAACAATTCACCAAGCAATTGGGTGTTGCAGGAGCAGCTACTGATGGACAATCGGTTGCCACGGATGCTTCGGGCAATGTGTATGTGGCTGGCTCTACAAATGGCGGCTTGGATGGTAATGCCTTAACAGGCACAATCGATTTCTTTGTGACCAAGTATGATGCATCGGGTGTCAAGCAATTCACCAAGCAACTGGGTGTTGCAGGAACATCTACTTTTGGACAATCGGTTGCCACGGATGCTTCGGGTAATGTATATGTGGCTGGATATACATATGGTGGCTTGGACGGCAATACTAAGACAGGCTCATCCGATTTCTTTGTGACCAAGTATAATGCATCAGGTGTGAAGCAATTCACCAAGCAACTGGGCGTTGCAGGAACACTCACTTATGGACAATCGGTTGCGACGGATGCTTCGGGCAATGTGTATGTGGCTGGAGCTACATATGGTGGCTTGGATGGAAATACCTTAACAGGCATAACCGATTTCTTTGTGACCAAGTATAATGCATCAGGTGTGAAGCAATTCACCAAGCAATTGGGTGTTGCAGGAACAAGGACTTCTGGACAATCGGTTGCCACGGATGCTTCGGGTAATGTGTATGTGGCTGGCTCTACAAATGGTGGCTTGGATGGTAACACTTTGGCAGGCACAAAGGATTTCTTTGTGACCAAGTTTGGCCCTTCAGGCGCGAAATACTAATCCCTACCGATAGGCTTTGCCTATGGGATAAATATATAGTCGCAAAAGAAAAGTTTATGATGGCGCTTTCCATCCTTGATATTATATCAGGCTGGATGGGGAGCGGTGGCGGCAGCTTGCGCACGCCTAAGAAACCACAAAAAAGAAACTGATAAGAAGGCTGATGGGTTAACACTATTTCAGCACTTCTTTCCTTGTGGCATTCCTTCTAAAAATAAAAGTGTTGCACTCTGAATATTTGCGGTTAAGTTTCGCCTCCCTTTGCGGGGCAGGTAGGATTTGAGTTGGTTAAATTTCAAGCTTATCTGGGCAGTTTTAACATCTTGTTTTTATTGTAAAAAACAAAGTGTTGACAGTCTAAGGTTTGGCGATAATGTTCGCCGCCCTTCGCAAGAGGGC
>JALUHL010000138.1 GCA_027053695.1 Ghiorsea sp. | reverse complement strand
GAAGTGGAAGAATCTTTAGGCCTTTCAACATCATTGGCTTGTGAATACCTTAGAGTTTTCGGAACTCTCTAGATGAAGCAAAACCCAACACTGCCCCAGCAGCAAGAAACGAAAAGTCACTTAAGGTGAACTTATGGGTTAAAATCTCCCCATTAATTAACAAAATCCAAGGTATCAAACCATATAGCCCACCCAAAGTCATACAAAAAGAAAGGGAAGACTTTGCCTTTGAGCCAAAGTAATTCAAAGTAAGTATTAGCATGAGTGACAATAGCGTTCCTGCTATAAACAATACAAAAAACACGACTATCCCTACATATATTAAATCATACATAGGAAAATTTTTATCAATACTATAGTTCCCGAATATCGCATAAAAGAAAAGTACCGAAAACAAATACCAAAAAGCAGGGTATAAAACCAGTTTTATTCTCCGAACTCTAGGGGAAGAACACATAATTTCGCTTCCTCTCAGTCTACATATCTTAGCCAATAAGAGTAACTGGCTCTCCATCGCGTTGATGGATATGCCCAATCTCATACACTGTTTCACCAGCTTCTGTGAGCAATGCAGAGACTTCTTCAGCGTTTTCTTTAGGTAGAATGACTACAAAGCCGATACCCATATTAAAGGTACGATAAGCTTCATTTTTTTCCACATCTGCAAAACCCAATAGATATTCAAACACAGGGGGTACACCCCAAGATGATACATCCACAGTGACCGCCAAATCATCGCTTAAAATGCGCTCAAGATTATCAAACATACCACCACCTGTGATATGCGAGAAGCCGTGCACTTGAATACCACTTTTCATCAGCGCATTAATCGCAGGCACATACAAGCGGGTTGGCGCCAAGACTTTATTAATGGCTTTGCTGCCATCGGATAATGTGTCGTTGATAATATCTGCTTTACCCAGTTCAAGAAGTTTGCGTACCATGGAGAAACCATTGGAGTGCGGGCCATTAGAAGCTAGGCCAAGCACCACATCACCATCAGCGATGTTGGAGCCATCCACCATCTTCGGTTTATCCACAACACCCACGCAGAAACCACCAATATCATAGTGACCGGGTGCATACATGCCGGGCATTTCAGCCGTTTCGCCGCCAATAAGCGCGCATTCGCAAGTTTTGCAGGCATCAGCAATGCCTTCAACTACGCCAGCCAAGGTTTCGCCTTTGAGCGCGCCTGTTGCCAAGTAATCGAGGAAGAATAATGGGGCTGCGCCAAGGGCTGCCAAGTCATTCGCGCACATGGCAACCGAATCAATACCAGCGACATGCGGCTTATCATATTCTTGAAGCAGCAATAATTTTGTGCCTACGCCATCTGTGCCCGAGACAAGCACAGGCTCTTGCATATCGGAAAAATCAGGCTTGAACAAACCGCCAAACCCACCAAGACCCGCCAAAACTTCAGGGCGCATGGTGCTACCAACTGCATTTTTAATGCGGCCGACAAATGCGTTGCCAGCATCAATATCTACGCCGCAATCGGCGTAGCTAAGTTGTTCTTTCTTATCAGACATCAAGATTTCTCACTTTTAAGGCGTTGGCTTGGATAAAGTCGCGGCGTGGCTCTACGGCATCACCCATAAGCGTTGAGAATGTCTCATCCGCAGACACCACATCTTCTAAGGTGACGCGCAAGAATACGCGATTTTCAGGGTCTAGCGTGGTTTCCCAAAGCTGTTCAGGGTTCATTTCGCCCAAACCTTTGTAGCGTTGGATATTCAAACCACGGCGGCCTTCTTTATCAATCAGCGCGGACACATCATCATAAGTATTGATTTCCCATCGCTTGTCACCACCCGTCACATAAGCGCCACTGCCCACAGAGGCTTGTGCATTATTGCAGAGCTTTTGCGCTTCAGCGAATTCAACAGTGGAGACCAAATCAATATCCAAGCGTGAAATTTTGGTGCGGCCATGGTCGCGGCGCTCAAATTGAACCCAGTGCGCACCCAAATCAGCATCTTTATAAATCCGATATTTGAGGGCTTCATCATCACGGGATTCTGCAGCAAACGCTTCCATCAAGCCATCCAAATGCTTCGCCAAGCGCTCTTTATCACGCATCATGGTGGCAGACATTTTCTTGCCTTCCACAAGTAGCTTAAGCACACGGCTGTCCACACGTTGTGAAAGCCTAAGCATCAAGGCATGCAAGCGATTGATGCTGCGAATAAATGTTTGAAAACGCTCAGTTGTCATCGCACCTTTTTTGGCACTTTCATGGTATTCCTTATCGGCAATACCTTGCTCCAACAAAAATTCTTTGAGCTCATCATCATTGGCAATATAGCGGTCTTTTTTACCACGCGTCACACGGTACAAAGGCGGCTGGGCAATATACAAATAACCGCGCTCAATCAATTCAGGCATTTGCCTATAGAAGAAGGTGAGCAATAAAGTCAAAATATGCGCGCCATCCACATCGGCATCCGTCATAATGACGACTTTATGGTAACGTAGTTTAGCAATATCAAAATCTTCTTTGCCAATGCCTGTGCCAAGCGCTGTAATCAATGTGCCAACCTCTTGGCTGGACAGCATTTTATCAAAACGCGCACGCTCCACATTCAAGATTTTACCCTTGAGCGGAAGAATCGCTTGGGTTTTACGATTACGACCTTGCTTGGCAGAGCCGCCAGCAGAGTCCCCTTCCACAAGGTAGATTTCTGAATTTGCAGGGTCTTTTTCTTGGCAGTCTGCCAATTTGCCTGGCAAGTTAGATACATCCAACGCACCTTTACGGCGCGTTAAATCTCTAGCTTTGCGCGCAGCATCTCTGGCAATCGCAGCTTCTGCAGCTTTGCCAACAATGGTTTGCGCTTCTTTGGGATTCTCTTCAAACCATTCTGATAATTTTTCGTTCACCTTGCTTTCAACAATAGGACGCACTTCAGAAGACACCAATTTATCTTTGGTTTGCGATGAAAATTTAGGGTCGGGCACTTTCACAGATAATACAGCGGTCAAACCTTCACGGCAGTCATCACCTGTGAGCGAAACTTTATGTTTTTTCAACAAACCATTGGCTGAAGCGTAGTTG
>JALUHL010000137.1 GCA_027053695.1 Ghiorsea sp. | reverse complement strand
GAATCCCACGACAGTATTTTGAATTGTTCTTGAAAGAGTGCGAGTGGAGGTTTAATCTCGCTTCATCAAAAGAGCAGCTTCTTGACCTCAAAAAACTGCTCAAAGAATTTTATTAGGTGTCAGCCCCAAACTTTCTTTTAATATATACCTTAAAGCATTCGCTGGTGGCACTTTTTTAGTTATACTCACATTGATTTTTGGAGAGCGTTACCTTGGGCTTGGCATGGAAACAATCGAAGTTGCCCTCCACCCCACAGCAAGTATTGGCGGTGATTTACCATGGTACACTTTTTTACTAAAAACAGTCTTCACCTCTTTGACCTTAGGTGTTGGCGGAAGTGGCGGCATTATCACCCCTGTATTTTATATTGGCGCTACAAGCGGAAACCTCTTTGGACATATGATTGGCAGTGAACATATTGCCCTTTTCGCTGCGCTTGGTTTCGTTAGCGTTCTCTCGGGCGCAACCAATGCCCCCATTGCTGCAACCATCATGGCAGTTGAACTTTTTGGTTTAGAAATCGCTCACTATGCAGCGCTTAGTGCAGTGATTTGCTTCTTGCTTACAGGGCATAAAAGTGTGTTTAACTCTCAAAAACTAGGCATGAAAAAATCAGACGCACTAAGCATTGATATAGGTGATGATATCGACAGTACATCAGTCCATTTAGAAGATAGAGAAGCCAATAGAATTAAGAATATTCAAGATAGGCTTAGAAAAAAAGCAGATAACCTCTACCACAAAAAGAATAGCCGAAAAAAATAGCTCTGTTTTTAATTAGCTGAGGTTGTTTTGATTCACACCCCAAAACTAGAAATTGATTTTAGCTAGCTGGGGGTGTTTTGTTGTTCATCAAGGTGAAAGCGCCCCCCTCCCTAAAAAAATAATTGTGTTTATTTTGCCTTGTTTGTTTTGAGATCAAGGCAGAAGCGCGGAATGTGCTACCTGCACATGAGCACTTTTAACGCCGATATCGAAGCAATAAAGGGTAAAGGAAACCAATTAAGCAAGTTTGTCGTCAGCGATGTGGTAATGCGGATCTTCTTTGATATTGATTTCCACAAGCCCACCCGCTTTCTTCAACAGCGCCTTACAATCTTGGCTTAGATGACGTAGGTGTAGGTTCTTGCCTGCTTTTTTATACTTCTCTGCCAAGTTATCAATGGCTTCAATGGCTGAATGGTCTGCTACGCGGGAGTGGGCAAAATCGATAATCACTTCATCAGGGTCACTGGCTGGGTCAAACAATTCATTGAATCTGTGCGCCGAGGCAAAAAATAATGGACCATGCATTTCATACACGCGCTCACCAGACTCTAAATCTTTAGGCACAGCATAAATATGTTTGGCATTTTGCCATGCAAATACCAATGCCGATGCAATCACACCCACAACCACCGCAATCGCTAAATCAGTAAACACGGTTACAATCGTAACCAACACCACCACAAACACATCTTGTTTGGGGATTTTATTAACCATATTAAAGCTTCCCCACTCAAATGTGCCAATGACCACCATAAACATAATGCCCACAAGCACTGCCACTGGAATTTTCTCAATCCATTCATGGGCAAACAAGATAAAGGAAAGTAAAAATAGCGCCGCAGCAATGCCTGAAAGGTTACGCCTGCCACCCGAAGATATATTAATCATGGATTGACCAATCATGGCGCAACCACCCATACCACCGAAGAAACCTGTCACGAGATTCGCTGCACCCTGACCAATGGATACGCGGTTACCCTGCCCACGAGTACCCGTAAGTTCATCGAGCACGGTCATGGTTAATAGCGATTCAATCAAACCAATACCTGCAAGAATCACCGCATAAGGTAAAATAATATAAAGGGTTTCAAGGTTAAGTGGCACGGAAGGAATATGAAATGGCGGGAGCGAACCACCAATATGCGCAATATCACCCACAGTTTTGGTATCCAACCCAGCAAAAATCACCACAGCGGATAACCCTGCAATCGCTACCAAACCCGCAGGCACAGCCGAAGTCAATTTAGGCAAAAAATGCATGATTGCCATGGTGGAAAATGCAAGGCCAAGCATCATATAAAGCTCGCTTCCCTGCATCCAAGCACCATCCACTTGGAACTGTGGCAACTGCGCCAAGAAAATCACAATCGCTAAACCATTGACAAAACCAAGCATCACTGGATACGGAACCATGCGTATAAATTTACCAAATTTCAGTAGCCCAAAAAGAATTTGCAGCACACCCGTTAACACAACTGCGGCAAATAAGTATTCCACACCATGCTGAGCCACCAATGCCACCATCACCACTGCCATGGAGCCCGTTGCCCCAGAAATCATACCCGGGCGACCACCAACTAGCGAAGTGACAAGGCCAACCATAAATGCAGCATACAAACCAACCAACGGATGCACACCCGCCACAAAGGCAAATGCAACAGCTTCAGGAACCAAGGCAAGCGCCACGGTTAAGCCCGATAAAATATCGTCTTTTGCACTCCAAACGTGCTTTTTATATAATGTGTATAACATGGGTTTCTCCGCGCCTTATGTTCAAACTTGTGTGCAAAAGGTCGCGCAGAGTGCCGAATTCAATCGCATAAATCCAGCAGCAGTATTTTTATGGCTTACTATCGTTAATCAATTGAAATAATTCCAAGCGAGATGATGGGTTATTCATAAATGCGCCACTTAGCTTGGATGTCGTGGTGATGGCATCGGGTTTTTTCACACCGCGATAACACATACACGAATGTTTACACTGCAAAATCACAGCTATTCCAGCAGGCTGCAATACTTCTTCCATAGCATTGTGGATTTGCATGGTTAGCTTCTCTTGCACCTGCAAACGCTTAGCAAAACCATCCACCAAACGCCCAAGTTTGGATAACCCAACAACCCTTCCATTAGGAATGTACGCCACATGCGCTTTGCCAAAGAAGGGAGCCAAGTGATGCTCACAATGGCTATGCACATCAATATCGGAGACCATCACCAATTCATCATACCCTTCCACTTCTTCAAAGGTTTTTTTCAAATGCTCGGATGGGTCTTCGTTGTATCCTGAAAAATATTCTTCAAAAGCTTTGACCACGCGTTTGGGTGTTTCCAACAAACCTTCACGCTCAGGATCATCGCCGATATAGTTTAACAACGCTTTGACATGCGCCATCGCTTCTTTGTTTTTCGGGTCGTTCACATCAAAATCATCAGACATAAGCCTTCTCCATAACTTGCGGTGGCAACCATAGCCCAAGCCGCCACGAATAAAAACTATACATTCTCTAAGCTCTCTATGTTTAAATGCCGCCATCATGTCAGCATCGCACAAACAACACATCCAGCAACTTGCTGCATCGCATGGCTTTGCCTTATGCGCTTTCACCCGCCCGCAGGTGGATGCGATTGACCAACAAGCTTTGGATCGATGGATCGATGCCAAGATGTATGGCGATATGGACTATATGGCAGAAGAAGTGCGCACTTTTAGGCGTAAAAACCCTGCGGATATGCTGGATCAAATCCAAACCGTAATTTCTTTGGGTATGCCCTATTCCGCACCAGATAATGTCGATGTTTCGCCGCAACAAGGCGTGATTGCCAGCTATGCCAGAGGCGATGACTACCACGAATTGATGAAGAAAAAACTCAAAGCTTTGGCCCGAGATTTGGATGTTTTATTGGGCGAACATGGGCAGCGCGTGTATGTGGATACAGCACCCGTATTAGAACATGCACTGGCTGCCAAAGGTGGTTTAGCCTGGCAGGGTAAACATTCACTTAGCATCAACCGCGAGTATGGCTCATGGTTTTTCTTGGCAGAATTATTTACCACTGCAAACATAGCACCCGACACAGAAGCCACTCTGCATTGTGGCACATGCACCGACTGCATACCCGCCTGCCCCACGGGTGCGATTGTTGCCCCCTATATCGTGGATGCTCGGCTTTGTATTTCCTATTTAACCATTGAATTCAAAGGTTTTATACCCGAACATTTACGCCAACCTATGGGCAATCGTATTTTTGGTTGCGATGATTGCCAAACTGTTTGTCCGTGGAATGGTAAGGTTGAGACACCTGAAGTCGATTTCCTTAAACCACGCGAGGATACTTTTTTACCTGAGCTTGCTAAGCTTCTCGCCTTGGATGATGAGGGCTTTCGCCAAATGTTTCGTAAATCTGCCATTAAACGCAGCAAACGCGCAGGGTTGTTACGCAATGTGTGCATTGCCATGGGCAATAGCGGCGATATTCACTTTGTACCGCAATTATTGACCGTTTTAAATGATGATGAGCCTTTGATTCGCGGTCATGCCGTGTGGGCATTACAACAGTTGGCAGCACACGATGAAAAAGTGCAGCAACACATACAAGTTTTGAAAGATAATGAACAAAATAAAGATGTACTGGCAGAAATCGCCAGTTTTGAGAGGATAATATGAGTAAGATTAAAGCATTCATTTTTGATTTGGATGGCACATTGATTGATGCCTTGCCTGATATTCGCGCCAATGCCAACCGCGCTTTGAAGAAACTAGGTTATGACTTCCAAATGACGATTGAAGAAACCCAACCTCACGTTGGCGGCGGTGCACAAAAGCTTGCCTCAAACGTACTTGGGAAACCAATGGATCACCCAGATACTATGGCATTATACCATGCTTTTGCTGATTTTTATGAGCAACATCCTGCCGATGAAGGCACGATGCTTCCTGGTGTGAAAGAAACCTTGGATGCACTCCAAGCCAAAGGTTATCCCATGTGTATCGTCACAGCAAAACCTGCCAAAGCACGCGTAAAAGTGACGCAAGCATTGGGTTTGGATGATTATATGACTTTGGCTTTATCGCCTGAAGATGGATTCCCTAAAAAACCTGCGCCAGATATGTTGCTTGAATGCTGCCGTGCTATGGGCATAGACCACAGCGAAGTGGTGATGGTTGGCGATACGCGCTTTGATGTGGAAGCTGGCTTTGCAGCTGATTCGCATACTGTTTGTTTTGCAGAACATGGCTACCAGGGTGTGCCTGCTGAATACGCAGATAAAGTGGTAAGTCTGCCGCATTTCACGGACTTATTAAAACTGATTGATTGAGTTATTGAACCACGAAGGACACGAAGAAAAAAGTGTCATACTGAGCGCAGTCGAAGTATCTCATCTGTCATGCCGACCAATTAGGTGAATTGCGAAGCAAGAGAGTATCCCCTGGGGGACGTGACGGCATCCATAAATAAGCATAGGGAGGGGAGGTTGGACAATGAGCATGTATAAAACAGTGAAAGACATCTTATTAGATGATATTCAGTTAGAAAAAGTTGAGCCTGACATCTACTCAGTGATTCCCAAAGAGGCGCGATCACACCATTACGATAAAGCCGCAAAATTTTATGATTGGGTTATTGGCAACCGTTTTTACAATCGAATAATATGGGGGAACTGGCCCAGTCAGTATGAGGCATTTTGTAAACAAGCATTAGCATCAAACCATGGTGGTATTGTGTTAGATGCTGGGTGTGGGTCGCTTGTATTTACAGCAAAGACATATGCTAATAGTAAGCATCCTATCGTTTTATTAGATCGTTCTTTAGGTATGCTAAGAAGAGCTAGAAATCGACTTATTCAACATGCTGGCATTGTACCTAAAAATATCATATTGATACAAGCTGACATTTTAAATATGCCTTTTCTTCAAGATAGTTTTTTAACGATACAATCTTTCGGCATGTTGCATTTATTTGAAAATACTAAAGTTATTTTGAGTGACTTAATACGGGTAAAAGCTGATGATGGTTGTATATTCCTATCAAGCCTTGCGGCAAACAATAATTTAGGACATTGGTACTTACAATTCCTGAAAAAACAGAATGAAGTTGCTTTGTGCCAATCAAGTGAGTTACTGCAACAGCGATTGGCGGAGAGTGGTGTAGAATTTGATGCTCATACCATTGGCAATATGGCATATTTCGTTCATTGCAAGTGAAATTCATAAAAAAATAGGCCTTCCCCAAAAAATGGATGCTCTCTTGCTTTGCAATTCACCTAATCGATTGAAATGACATCAGCTCCCCTGCTATAGCTGCGCCGAGCAAAAGATGGAAGAAGGGAGATAAGCAAAACACGCTTTGTTTTGCGCCCGACTTCCAGCTTTGGTGAGGATACACGCAGCTATTTAGGGGGCACTTTCTTTGCTTCGTTTCTTTGGTGGCAAAGAAATGAAGAAAAAACATTAACCGCAGAGGACGCAGAGGATAATAAACCACGAAGAACACGAAGATAAAACAAGTAAGCTGATACCTATACAAGCTGAATATATCCCCCTGCTATAGCTGAGCTGAGCAAAAAATGAAGAAACCTTGACCATAACTCGCTACACTCTCGCCATGAGCAAAAAAGAAATGACATCAGGTACCTACGGTATTCTCCCCGCTGATATTGAAACAGACATCCTGCTTGAAAAAGCGGAAGCTGCCATGCTTGGTGGTGTAAAAATTTTACAGCTTCGAGACAAGAAAACAGGCTTTAAGCGCAAACTTAAACGCGCGCTTCTTTTGCGCGAACTTACTCAAAAATATGAAGCCACACTCATCATCAATGATTCCATGCAACTGGCTTTGGATTGCAATGCCGATGGCGTGCATTTGGGCAAAGAGGATGCACCAAGCCTCAACCTGATTCGCCAAGATGTGAGCGATGATTTTATCGTAGGTATCACAGCTCGTGCTGATGCAGCCTATGCCAAGTCTGCACTACAACATGGCGCTGATTACATTTCTTTTGGTGCAGTGTTTGCCTCAAAAACCAAAGCTGATGTGCCTGTGATTGGGCTGCCCCGCTTAGCCAAAGCATGTGCCATGTTTCCTGATGCTAAGGTTTGTGCCATTGGCGGCATCAATTTGAATAACCTTGCCATGATAAAAATGGCGGGGGCTAGTTATGCAGCAGTGATTTCCAGCTTATTTGATGGCACACCTCAAGAGATTGAGGCAACAGCGAAAAACATGGTGACCTTGTGGAACAACGCCCCGTCTGCTTAAGCGTTGGCGGCTCGGACTCTTGCGCTGGCGCAGGCATCCAAGCTGACTTGCGCGTGTTTGAAGCTTTGGGTGTGCATGGCTGCTCAGCGATTACAGCACTCACAGCGCAAAACCCAGAGCATATTTTAAGTATAGAACCTTCATCAGTAACTCACTTTACCGCTGAGCTTGAAGCGATGATGAGCTACTATGATGTGTGCTGCATCAAAACAGGCATGTTATACGATGCCGCTCACCTACAAGCTTTGATACCTTGGATTGGCGACATTCCTTTGATTGTTGACCCTGTATTGATTGCATCATCAGGAAAACACCTGTTTGACAAAGACACTGCCAAGCCTGCCTACGAAGCGCTATTGAACCACGCCACACTTTGGACACCCAATCTTGAAGAAGCCGCATACTTTCTTGGCTCAAAGGTGAGCGATGGCAAGCGAGCTGCGCAAGCATTGCAAGATAAGTATCAAAAAGCTGTCCTTCTCAAGGGTGGACATGGCGAAAATGATTTGCTGCAAGATATCTACTGTGATGCTTCTGGGAACATCCTTAGCTTTGAACATCAAAAACAAAATCTATCTAACCCCCAAACCCATGGTACTGGCTGCCGCTTAGCCGCTGCGATTGCTGCATATTTGGCGTTAAACCATGATTTATCTGAAAGCATTGCTTTGGCTATATCTTGGCTACAATCTGACCTCAATTCTTAGGTCTGCTAACCCTAACAAATAACCTTCTTTCTTTTTTTGTCGCTGATGGTATATTCCGCAACCTTTTTTTGCTGGAGGAAGTAAATGATCAAACTATATTCAAGTGGCGTTTCCCCTGATTCTCATCGTACTCGCATTGTATTATCAGAGAAAGAATTGCCCGTTGAAACTTTTGAATTGGATGAAGATAAGCTTCCCGCTGATTTCACAAAAATTAACCCTTACGGAAAATTGCCAACGGTGATTGACCGTGATGTTGTCTTTTTTGAATCTTCTGTGGTCAATGAATATTTGGATGAACGTTACCCTCACCCGCCTTTGAAACCGGGCTCCCCTGCAGAGCGCGCACAAATGCGTTTGGCTGTTATGCGGATTGAAGAAGAAGTTTATCCTTTGCACTACAACTTGGTTCGCTTGAAAAAGAAATCAGAGCCTGCCAAGAAAATGCGCGCTTACCTTGAATCATTGGATGGCTATTTGGCTAACCAAGTCTTCTTCATCGGCGAACAATATACTTTGGCTGATGTCACATTAGCACCGATTCTTTGGCGCTTAGAGTCCAACGGCATCAGCACCATCGATTGGCCGCATTTGGAAGCTTACATGGACAGAATCTTTGAACGCCCAGCATTTGAGCGCTCATTATCTGAACATGAAAAGATGCTACGCGATAGCCTGTAGGCTTTGCTTTACACTGATTCTAAAGCCTACATTGTTGCAAAACGTGTAGGCTTTTTTGTTTTAGCTCGAAAATTATTCATAGAGGCGCCCAATGACCGCAGACGTTCAATCACTAATTCCTGACTTATCGCACCTTAAAGGCGTGCGCGTCATTGCTGCGATGTCAGGTGGCGTGGATTCTTCTGTGGTGGCTGCATTGCTTAAAGAAGCAGGTGCAGATGTGATTGGTGTGTTCTTGCATGTGTGGGACTACAACCGTGATGAAGTCTCAGGTCATGGTTCATGCTGCTCGCTCGATGATGCTTATGATGCAAGGCGGGTTTGCGACCAAATCGGCATTCCATTTTATAATATGGATATGCGCGAAAATTTTCGTGAAAATGTCATCAACCCATTTATTGAAGATTACGAAACGGGGCGCACCCCCAACCCATGTGAGCGCTGCAATCGCTTTGTGAAATTTGGCGCATTGCTTGATGCTGCGGATGAATTGGAAGCTGCATATGTGGCGACTGGGCATTATGTGCAACGCAATGATGATGAGATGGGCGTGCATATCTATCGCGGCAACGACCAAGTCAAAGACCAAAGCTATTTCCTTGCCACCACCAACAAAGAGCAAGTCTCGCGTATCTTGTTTCCTGTTGGGCATTTGCAAAAAGATGGTACACGCATTTTAGCCCGCCATTATGATTTGATGACCGCTGAAAAGCATGAAAGCCAAGACATCTGCTTTATTCCTGCTGGCAATCGCATTGCATTCTTGAAAAAAGAAGGTGCGGAAGCTGGATTCCGCGCTGGCGATATTATGGATAGAGAAGGTAATATCTTAGGCCGCCATGAAGGCATTGCACACTACACACTGGGTCAACGTAAAGGTTTGGGGCTTCCCAACGGCCCTTGGCATGTTGTAGAGCTTGATGGCACGACTGCGCGCGTGATTGTTGCCCCGCCTGCTGATGCATTGATTACGCATGTGAATGTGGCTGAAACCACATGGCTACGCGACATCAAAGAAGGCGAGCAAGTCCTATCCAAAGTGCGCTACCAAATGCGCCCTTCACCGTGCTTGATTACGATTGAAGGTGAGAATACTTCACTTACCTTTGATGAACCGCAAAAACCCACGGCACCGGGGCAAGTCGCGGCATTTTATGTGAACGATGAACTTGTGGGTGGTGGTATTGTGAATACCGTTCATAAGTAGCCACAGATAAACACAGATACATGAAGCTTTATCATTGTCACCCCGAGCGG
>JALUHL010000136.1 GCA_027053695.1 Ghiorsea sp. | reverse complement strand
CTCTTGCTATAACCATGCAGAATAACGACCCGCTGTTTACCCTGCTTGATGGCTTGGCGCGCCATGAAATCAGCTTGCACCACTTTAGCTAGGCTATGAATAAACAATGATGGAGAATCTGCTGCCAATTGAATTTTATTGGACAATGCAATCACAGGTATATTTTCAGCAAGAAAGGGAAGTAAAGCTTGGGTATTGCTGCTTAAAAGCGGGCCAATCACCCATTCAGCGCCTTGTGATAAAAGCTGATGATAAGCGCTGACACATTGCTCTGCATCGCCTGCGGTATCTTGAATGCGTAATACAATACTATCTTCAAAATCTGCGCGGCTAATCGCAAGGCGAATGCCACGAAGCGCCTGCTCACCATAAGCTGCATATTTGCCCGTTAAAGGAAGCAACACACCCACTGTGATATGGTTTCCTTCACTATCCACCCATGCTTGAACCACATGATAAACATCACTATCAGGCATATCATTTTCTAAGATTTTAGCTGTTAAACGCACGGTATGATAATCGCCCACCATCAAACGCTGTCTAGCAAAGTAACGGTAAAAGTTAGCTTGGGCAGGGGTTAAAAGGCGTTCGGAATGGCGCATGCGCAGAACATCATCCAAAGTTGCAATCGCGGCTGCGCGTTGCAGCCAGAGGTCTGCATTGTTTGTGTCATGCAATGATGCTGCAAGCATCCATGCCAATTTGTTGGGTTGTGAAGCTTCTTCCAATAAAGGCTCAGCTAAATTGATGTTGTCTTGCAAGCTGTAAGGGTCAATTTGCGGTTGTTGCATGCCTAAAACAAGCTCTGACATAGCTGATTCATGGTTTTCAAGCAGAAGCCATTGCTTGGCCAATAGGTTATGCATATGTGGCAAATACGGGTGATTTGGCCATTGCTCTATGGTTTCTTTGCTTACTTGAAAGGCATCAGGGCGTTCAAATTCGAATAAAAGTTCAGCATATTCTAAAGCAGCTTGTCCTTGGCTTTGCTCTGGAATGTTGGGGTCTTGGCTCATGGCAAGCAATTGGTCTAGCGCCAATGTTTCTGGATTTTCAGCTCTGGCTTGAGCCACCAGCTGGTCAATGATTTGCTGTTGTTCTGCATTCTTTTCAGCCAAGATTTTGGCTTCTTTGGCTGCTTTTAAATCAGCCTCTTGTTGTTGGTCGATATGCACTGTCTTGCGCTTGCCGCCACCACCGCAGCTTGTAAGCACGAGCGCACTCAGTAGGATTGCAGAAACCAAGGTAAATGGATAAGCTGACTTGAACATGGATACGCAAACTAATCATAAAGAGGGCATGGGTAAACTTTTCATTGTCGCCACACCCATTGGCAACCTTCAGGATATGACTTTCCGAGCCGTGGACACCTTGAAGAACGTAGATGTGATTGCCTGTGAAGATACAAGAACCAGCCGTAAGCTTCTCGATTTTTATAGTATTGATACAAAACTGATACCTTGCCACGACCACAATGAAAACAAAGCAGCCCAACAAATTCTAGATATGGTGCAGTCAGGTAAAGATGTGGCCTTGATTTCAGATGCAGGCACACCTTTAATCAATGATCCAGGTTATCATGTGGTGCACTTATTACGTGAACAAGGTTTTGAGGTGGTCACCATTCCCGGTGCTTGCAGCCCCATTGCTGCGCTGGCTGCGTCTGGCTTACCAACGGATATATTCACCTATTTGGGATTTTTGCCGCGCAAAGGAAAAGCACGCACTGCGTTGTTAACACGCATGCAGCAAGCCCAAGATACCCAAGTGTTCCTAGAATCACCCAAGCGCATACTCAAAACCCTACAGGCTTTGCAAGCCTTGGAAGATATGGGCGATAGACCTTGTGTGGTGGGGCGCGAGTTAACCAAAATCTATGAAGAGTTTGTTTATGGCACTTTGGATGAAGTTGTGGCGCACTTCCAAGCGCATGTTGGGCGCGGTGAAATGGTGGTGATGCTTGGTGCTGGTGCAAGTAAAGTCGTTGATGATGCTATGATTCAAGTGGCTTTGGATAAGGCTTTAGAGAGTGGTTTATCGGCATCTGCATCTGCCAAACAGGTTGCCAAAAACTTGGATGTGACGCGCTCTAGAGTATATGCCCTGATTCACCCCAAAGCAGATGAGCACAGCTAAAGGCAAAAAAGCCGAAGATGCTGCCTGCGCTTACCTTCAAAAGCAGGGTTACGACATCATAGAACGCAATCGAAGGTTGGGCAGAGGCGAGTTGGATATTGTGGCGAGGCATGCTGATATTTTGGTGTTTGTGGAAGTCAAAGGGCATCAAAATCGTGAATCAAGCTTGGATGCTATGCATGCAGACAAACAACAGCGTATCATATCTGCAGCGCAAACATGGCTAGGGCAACATGCTAAATTTGCCCATCATCAGTGCCGCTTTGATTTGCTGGTGGTGATACCATCTCTTGTCCCACTCAAACCTGCTAAGGTCGAACACATGATGGATATTATTCGCCTTTAGTTTTTTCTAGTCTTTAGCACTCTCTAAAGTTGCGACTTTTTCCAAGGCAATGCATAAGCTGGTGATTTGCGTTTCATCCAATTGCGTATCGTTATCATGCACAAAAAATACATCGACAATACGCTCGCCAAAGCTTGAAATCGCTGCGCCATGAATGGAAAAACCTGCTTGGGTGATGGTGTAGGTGAGGGCTGCAAGCAAACCGGGTCTATCGGCTGCTGCCACTTCAATCGCTGTTTGGGTGAAAGATGCTAAAGGCAAGCTGCGCACACGCACAGGCACGCGCTCCATCAATACATTGGATTTAAATGTAATGCTTGGTGGTGTAAGCGGTGTGTCATCTTGAAGGGCGGTTTCAATGCGTGATTGCAAGCGTGTTAAATCATGGTCTTCAACCAAGGGCTGTTTGTCTTTGGTTTGAATATGAAACACATCTAGCACCCTGTTTTGACCCAAAGAAAAAGCATGGGCAGCCACCACATGAATCTGCCCAGCAGCAATAGCGGCAGCCAGCTTGGCAAACAACGCAGGTTTTTCTTGGGCAGCAATCATCACCATGGTATCGCAGCGGTCATGGTCAACAAAAGAGCCTGTGGCAAAATCACTTTGTCCATCTAAAAATCCTGATTCTGTCAGCATTTCAGCAATGGGT
>JALUHL010000135.1 GCA_027053695.1 Ghiorsea sp. | reverse complement strand
CTTGCTCAGCCTCTCCATGAGAAAGCATCACTTCTTGAATAAAACTAAAAGGTAAGTCTGGGTTTTCTTCTGCCATTTTTCCAAGCTTTGCCCAGTGTTCGATTTGTTTGGGTGGTGTTCTGTGTTGTGCTTTGGCATACAATCTTGCATCATTCACCAAGGCATCTGAAAGCTTTATTGCAACTGCCATAACATGCTCCTGTATCTTATAGTTGGGTCATACTACATACAAAAGGTTTCTTTTTGCAACCCTTTGTATGCCAAGTGTACCCAATGCATAGGTGCAACACATACGAGAGGTCTTCACCGTGTCACAACATCCTAAGAAAATCATGACCATCAATATGAACGGTATTCGTGCTGCGACACGCAAAGGCTTTTGGGATTGGTTTGCCCCACAAGATGTTGATGTACTTTGCATTCAAGAGCTAAAAGCCAAAGAAGAGCAAGTGCCCGAAGAAGCCAAACCAGAAGGCTACCATCGCTATTATCATATTGCGGAAAAGCCCGGTTATTCAGGTGTTGCCTTGTATTCCAAAGTTAAACCCGATGCTGTGCATGTCGGCTTAGGCTCGATTGACCCTGATGTGGATTGGAGCGATATGGATTTTGAAGGTCGCTTTGTTATGGCTGATTTTGGCAAGCTAAGTATCATGAGTGTGTATTTTCCTTCTGGCTCAAGCTCGGATGAGCGCCAAGCCATCAAAATGAGTTTTTTAGAGCGCTTTCTTCCTCTATTTAATCGCCTGAAAGATGAAGGGCGTGAACTTATTCTCTGCGCGGATGTTAATATCTGTCACAAAGAAATCGACTTGAAAAACTGGCGTGGTAATCGCAAAAATTCAGGCTTTTTGCCTGAAGAGCGCGCATGGATGGATGCATTGATAGATGAAAGCGGCTTTGTAGATACATTTAGAACCCTTTACCCAGAAAAAGAGCAATATTCTTGGTGGTCAAATCGCGGGCAAGCCAGAGCCAACAACGTGGGCTGGCGCATCGATTATCATATCGCCACGCCTGAAATCGCTAAAAAGTTTAAGAAGATTGAAGTTTATACGGATGCTTGGTTTTCAGACCATGCGCCCGTGCTAGCAACGCTGAAAGATTAATGCCTGAGCTGCCTGAAGTTGAAACCGTTGTTGCAGGCTTAAAGCCTCAAATTACAGGCGCGAAATTGGTATCTGTATCCGATAGTGGAAAGAACCTACGCTATCCCCTGCCCGACTTTTCAACATTGCTGCAACAAAACATTCAAAGGGTAGAGCGCCGCGCCAAGTATTTACTGTTTTATTTTGAAAATGGACAAACCTTAATTTGGCATTTGGGCATGACGGGGCAATTTCATGTGCTTGCGCAACATGAAGCTAAAACCAAACACGAGCATGTCACACTGACTTTTACAGACGGCAACACATTACGCTATCGCGATACGCGCCGCTTTGGTTATGCAGGCTTGTGTGATAGCGATGATTTAGAGCAACACGCTTGGTTCGCTAAATTGGGCGTAGAGCCACTTTTGGATGATTTTAGCGGTGATTACCTGCGTGATATACTAAAAACGCGAAAAACCAGCATTAAACAAGCCATTATGGATAATCATGTGGTGGTGGGTGTGGGTAATATCTATGCCTCGGAAAGTTTGTTTCGCGCTGGCATTCACCCAACACAAGTGGCGAACAGTTTAAAACCCAAACAATATGCGTTATTGGTACAGCATATCAAAACCGTGCTTGCTGAAGCTATTGAAGCTGGCGGCAGTACCATCAGTGATTTCGTTAAAGCTGTTGGCAAACCTGGTTATTTTGCACACAGCTTTAAGGTCTATGGGCGAGAAGGTGAACCTTGCCACACTTGCAAGAAACCTATTGAAAAAATTATTCTAGGTGGGCGCGTATCATTTTTTTGTTCAAAATGTCAGATGATGAAATGATTTGTTTAAACCGCAAAGTACGCGAAGTTTCGCAAAGTTTTTCTGAAGATAATATGGTTCGCCTTAGTTGCCCTCTGCGTAACTCTGCGCTCTCTGTGGTTGGATAAGACATGTGGATAAAACCGCCCCGCCCCTTAAACGAGCTACCAACAGAGCCTGGTATTTACCAAATGTTGGATGAAAAGCGTAAGGTGTTATATGTAGGCAAAGCAAGAAACTTACGCAAGCGTGTAAGCTCTTATTTTCAAAAGCGTTCGGAGTCGCTACGCACCCAAGCTATGGTAGTCTTGATTCGAGATATTGAGTTTAATATCACTCCATCTGAAGCTGATGCCCTGATTTTAGAGCATAACCTTATCAAGCAGCTTAAACCTCGGTACAATGTATTGCTCAAAGATTCCAAATCTTACCCTTATATCCTACTACGCGATGAAAATTTTCCGCGCCTGCACATGTATAGAGGCAACCGCAGCATTGCAGGTGAATACTTCGGCCCATTTCCGCATGCCGGCGCTGTGCATACCACCATTCATTTGATGCAAAAGGTATTTCAGCTTAGAGATTGCGAAGATAGCGTATTCCACACTCGCTCTCGCCCCTGTATGCAGCATCAAATTGGGCGTTGTACAGCGCCATGTGTAGGGCTAGTCACCCAAGCGCAATATGCGCAGCAAGCCCAAGATGCTAAAGCTTTTCTGCAAGGAAAAGACCAACATCTATTGCAGTCATGGCAACAAAGTATGCAGCAAGCAGCCCAAGACAAAGCCTTTGAGAAGGCTGCCATGTTACGCGACCGCATTGCGGCGCTACGCACCATTTTTGCCAATGCAGAACAAAGTAATTTACCCGATCATGCTGATGTGCTCGCCATTATTCGCCAAAGCCAAGGGGTGATGGCGGCGATTGGGGTGCGTCGCAATGGGCGCGATTTGGGTGTCCATACGATTAAAGTCAACCAAGCCTTGGATGCGAATGACCTTGAAATCATGCAATCACTTATCATTGAGCGCTACAGAAGAGAAACACCTCCTGCACACATTTTATTCTCAGCCGATGAAAGCAAGCGCGATGCACTCAAGCATGTGTTCACGCTGCTTTACCCTAAACACAAGCTCAGCTTATATTTCCCTAAACGAGGCGCTCGCTTTGATTGGTTAAATAGTGTGGTTCGTAGTGCTACGGAAACCTTATCTGCGCGATCATCGGATGATCAAAAACCAGCATTTATTGCGCTGCAAAACATGCTTGCGTTGGATGAAACACCTGAACTGATTGCTGCCGTAGACAATGCACACTTGGGCGGCAAGCAAATGTTATCTGCGATTGTATTTGCAGATGAAACAGGCGCACGCAAAGATTTATATCGCAAATACAAGCTGGATGAGGTGAATAAAGATAATGCTAATATCAGCCCCGTCTTGGATGGTGACGATTATGCAGCCATGGAACAAGTGCTCACCCGCTTTTTCACAGCAGTGAGTGAAGATACTATGCCCAAACCCGATGTGCTGCTGATTGATGGCGGTAAAGGTCAACTCAAAGCAGCGCTCAAAGCATTCAAAGCTTTTGATTTGGATATCAAGATTCTTGCTGTTGCCAAGGGTGATAAGCGAAAAACAGGTGAGGAAACCTTATGGGCTGGCTGGGCAGATGCGCCTGACAAACTCAAACAAGGTTTGAAACCAGGCGTACATGATGCTGCATTGTTATTGATTGCCCGCGTACGCGATGAAGCGCATAGGTTCGCCGCACAATTTCTAAAAAAACGCCAGCAAAAGCATGTACTCAAATCCAGCTTGGATGGTATCACAGGCATAGGCAAAGCCAAGCGCACTTCCTTGCTGCAACATTTTGGTGGTATTGCAGGGGTCAAAAAAGCATCACGCGAACAGTTACAAGAAGTCAAAGGTGTTTCAGAAGGTTTAGCAGAGCATATTTTCCAGCATTTACACCGCTGAAGTTAGAGTCTGTTCACACTAAAAGTTTATCACACATTTGAATAACATCCTGCGGTGAAATATTACGCATGCACGGATGCCCTTCTACTTCACACTCTCGTTTGAGGCATGGGCTGCAATCAGCAGGTTTATACAGTAGACCCACACATTTGCCCGAAGGTGATGTGCGCGAGGGATCTGTTGCCCCGAACATAGTCACAGTTGGAATACCAAGCCCTGCTGCCACATGCATTAACCCTGAATCATTACAAAGCATCAGTTTGGCGACTGACACCAATTCCAAAGCTTGGGAAAGCGATGTCTCCCCTGCTGCATTCCAAGATTTACCCTGAACTTTAGACAAACATCGTGCTGCAATATCACGCTCTGCGGGCGTACCTAAAGTAACAACATCCCAGCCATCATCCGATAACTTCGCCAATACTTCAGCATAAGATTCTGCGGGGTAGCGTTTGGCACCGCCAAACTGTGCACCCGGCGCCACGCAAACCAAGCGTTCTGGTTGGATGCCGTTCTCTTCAAGCAGTTGTATCGCTTGTTGTTGCGCAGCCTTTGGCGCAACAAGTTCCACTTCATCAAAGGGTGTTGCTAGGCCATATTGCCTTAGCATATCTAGGTAGTAGCCGCGGTGATGCTCATGAATCAAATCAATACGCGACGTGTAGGCATGGGTTAAGAATACTCCTCTACCCTCTCTGCGATAACCTATGCGCTGTTTGCCTCTAGATTTGAATGCCTGCAAAGCCGAACGTAAACTGTTTGGAAATAAAAATACGGCATCACTGCGCTTAGGTATGTCGTCCACATATTGCACATGCTCATGGTTCAAGTTCAAAAAAGGCAGTAGTTCAGGCAACCAAGGTCTACCAAACACAGATATACTAGCATCAGGATAAGCATGGGTGATAGCGCGCAATGCGGGCTGGGCTAAAATCACATCACCCAACCAATTGGGGGGCATCAATACAATATGTTTAGCCTGAGCAGTATCTAAGCTCATGGTTATTTATGTTTACACACGAAAAACATTTCTTTTTTCCATAAACTCCATGAAAACCCCGGCTTAACCAACTGCTCTGATTCAATCGTAAAGTGGCGTTTTAAGGTGTTTGAAAAACCTTTGTAGGTGTAACTGTACAAACGGTTAAACTGCGGCAACACAGGCACAAAACGCGATAAAAAGAAGTGAAGCCTTGCAAGCCATGATGGCCAAATATCAATGCTTACTGCAAACACGCCACCTTGCTTTAAAACCTGCCTGGTTTTATTCAAAATCAATTCGGGATTATGCACATCGCTCAAGGTGTATAAACAAATCACCACATCAAACTGACTATCAAACCATTCACGCTTTTCTGCCATCTCTGCGATATAAGTTGCGTTTTCTG
Source organism: Ghiorsea sp. (assembly GCA_027053695.1). Taxonomy (GTDB): domain Bacteria; phylum Pseudomonadota; class Zetaproteobacteria; order Mariprofundales; family Mariprofundaceae; genus Ghiorsea. The sequence continues at coordinate 4,592 of JALUHL010000135.1, read as the reverse complement.
GCATCACACCAGGGTATCTGCGCCTATATTCATCCATCAAAGGGTCAATATAGGTGACTTCACCCTTCTCAAGGTATTGTGCTACACATACAGGACCAGAACCAATTTCTAGGATAGAAATGTCATCAGGCATGGGCGCTACCAAAGGTTTGAGTAAAGGTAAATAATACCGCTTGGAAAAAACACGCCGCGCTTTTAAGGCGCTCTCATGCTGCCAAAAGGAGAGCACTCGCTTCTGATAAACTTCCCACAAATGTTTGCTAACAGCAGGATACAAAGCGCGATGCTTTTGCACCGACACACTCACTTCTTCATCAACCATTGTTTGATTTGTCATGGAATGAGAACCCTAAACAACTGATTTGAAATTAGCATCAGATTTTTTATACCCATGTGACGCAATTTATCATGGTATTCTTGTCCACCGTTTATCGACAAAACTAGCCTACCCATGCATGCTTTGCCTCATCATGAATCAAGCGCAAGAAAAACCAAGTTTAACCCTTGAACAACAGTTAATTGCTATTGTTCAATATGCTCGTAATTTAGTGGCGAAAGGGCAAAGCCACATGGTCTGCACTTGCACAATGGTGAAGCCATCTCATGGGTTAGAAATCGACTGTCATTCGCTATGGAGCCCACTGATTTGGGCAAGTTTAGCCGCTGAAGGCATCACAACCTTGCAACTGATAGGCCTAGAGCAATGCGAGCAATGCCCCAAACCATGCTCAAAGGATGACATCGAACACCTTGAGAACGACTTTCAAACCTTAAGCCAAGCTATGCCCAATCAACTACGCATAGAAAAACTTTCAGAAAAAACGCAAGAAAGCCCAGAAGCAGAGAGCGAAGAAAAGAAAACATCTGCACAAGAAGAGCCCGCAAGACGCGCTTTCTTTCGCAATGTCATCCCTTCCCTAGCCAAACATGCAACAGAAACACTTCATGAAAGTATGGCTAGCCAAGGCACAAGTGTTCAGCAGCAAATCGATGCAGATAAGAGAATGCTCCCTGTTGAAAACAAATTATTCCTCCATGCCTTAGAGAAGTTGCAAATCAATCATACACCTGTCCCTTGCATGGATAGTATGCCGATTGGAAGCATCCAAGCCGGGCAAACATGCACAGCTTGCGGCGATTGCGTAAACATTTGCCCAAGTCATGCTCTCAGTTTGAGAAGTTTTGGGCGTAATCAAATATTAGAGTTTCAAGCCAATGCCTGCACGGCATGCGAGCAATGCCTGAGCACCTGCGCAGAGCAAGCCATTCAAGCATTACCTAGCATCAGTTTGCCTGCATTACGCTTGGATAAACCAAGACCTTTGGTTATAGTGTATGCGAATAAGAATTAGAGTTAACAGACCCTAGCTATATGATTTAAGGAGTTATCATGCCTAAACAAGTCACACGCAATATACAATTCAAAAGCCAAAAGCATCAACATATCACGCAAGCAAAAATGCTGGTGCAAATCTATAACGAAAAAGAACAAAAGCTTAGAGCCATTAAAACATTACTACTCTTTTGGTTGATTGCTGCTGTATGTGTATTGATTCCTATTGCTCATTTTCTTTTGGTACCCGGTTTTTTCATTGTGGGCATCATCAAGGCTATAAAGCTATGGAGTAAAGCCGAGGATGGTTTGACTGCCGAAGGCGAATGCCCTGTTTGTCACAACCAAATCTCTTTTAACCTTGAAAAAAGCGTGGAGCTTCCGCAATGGCGTGATTGCCCTGAATGCGCTGAATCTTTAGAGCTAAACGCTTAACCTTCTCAATAACAACACATTACAATGCGCATAAAAAAGGCTAGCAACATCACTGTTGCTAGCCTTTTTATAATCTAAGCTAAAGTTATTCAGCTTCTTCCTCACCCTCATAATACAAACCATCTTTTTTCATCTGTCTATCCCAAAGCATGACGCCTAAGCCAAAGATGACAGCGGTAATCGCAACATCTATCCATGATGACAAGAATGGTGTGTGATCGTAGTTGTCCGCTTCTGCGCTAAGCATCCACATATAACGCTCAATGAAAGTACCAATCAATATACTTACTGATGGGAACAGTAACAATGCAGGCGAATTGCGAACACCTTTAAAGATAAGCATCAAGAATGGCACAAATGAGTTCAACAAGAAAAATACCCAATATAGATAAGCATTAGGGCCATCAAGAATTTTATCCCAACGTCTCATATCTTCAGGTAAATCACCATACCACATCACAAGATATTGCATGAATGCCAAATATGTCCAAATAATGGTCAATGCCAACATGATTTGTCCGATATAGTTAAATACATAGTCATTGATACGACGTTTTAAATTATCCCTCCAACGCAGTACAAACAAAGAAACAATAAAGAAGCCCAAGAATGCACGCATCATACTTTCAGTGTGGTATAAGCCATACACAGCGCTGTACCAACGTGGCATTTGAATCATTTCAAAATCCCAAGCAACCACTGAGCCATAAATCATAAACACGAAAGGTGCTAGTAGTGCCCAGTGTTTGAAGCGCTCTCTATCTTTAGGGTCAGACTTAGGAAAATCTTTGCGTTGCAACTTGATAAACTGCGCACAATACGCCCAAGCAGCCAAATACAATACAATCTCACGCACATTAAAGAACGTAATATTATGCCAAGCATTCAATGGCTCACCATAGGTTTCCCCAGCCATCCATGGGAATGCATGCTGACCATTGAGCAGAATAATAATGAGAAGTACAAATCCCAAGGGAAATAAAGCCCGTGAAGATGCCATCAAAAAGCGGACTTCATAACGCCATTTACCCGCAGATAAATGAATTACAGAAGACCAGAATACTGCAGCAAGCGGGATATAAAGCGTGAACATAAAGTTGTCCATCAACACAACCCAGTTTGGTAATGTCATTTCCATGGCTTAATGCCCTCCCTTGCTGGTCTCACTCATCACTTGAGACTTTCTTTCTTCTTTGGTTGTCGCTGTCATCGGCTTTTGAATCACATTACGGATATAATTGACCACATCCCAGCGCTCTTCAGGGTCCATATCATAGCCATAACGCGGCATCACATAACTACCAAATGTGATCGTGCCCCAAATCCAACCATCAGTTAGTTCTTTCGCATAATCTGAACTTAAATCCGCAGGCTCAAGTTCAAAAACTTTTCCCACTTCACCATTACCTTTGCCTGTAACACCATGGCATGCTGCACAAAAGATATTAAACAACGCTTTACCCTTGGTTAGGGATGCATGATCTGCTTTACGTGGATTTACCAACTCTTCGGCAGCATCTCTATCCGCCACTTTGGTCCAAAGCCCACCCACAGGCACTGTATTGGCTGGTGGATTAGGCAAAACACCTTCTTGCGGTTTGATAGAAGGTTGGTTCATCAAATCGCGTGACCAAGGCCATGCCATCGCTGTAGCAGGTACAGACAACATACATAAGATTAATAGAAACTTTCTCATTGTGTCAGCTCCCTCACTTCCACAGCACCACATGCTTCTAATGCGGCACGGATTTTTTCATTGTTCGCTGGGTTCGTTTCAACTTCGACACCAATTTGATCAACGCCAACTTGATGATCGTAATAAGATTTAACACGACGCGGCAAACCTGAATACATCAAAAACGCAGCGACTGTACTTAACACACCCAACAAAATGGTCATTTCATAAGCAATCACGATATCTGGTGGAAATACGATTACAGATTTACCACCTTGTGGTTGCACCGTAAACATGGCTTGACCAACACCTGCGGCAAAAATAAAGCCTAAAGTAGTTCCTGTAATACCGCCAAAGAATGAAAAGCGTTGAATCGGCTGATGAAACTCACCAAGCAAATCTTCAACCTCTGGATGCTCAATAGGCGAGTAAAGTTCGATATTATCAATAATATCTTCTTTATCATCAAGTGCATTAAGCGCACCTATCACATCCTTAGCCTTCTCAAAATCATCATATGTAGCAAAGAGGAAATGTTTTTTTCTTATCCTTCTCATGACAATCCCTCCTCGGTTTTAATCATATCATCTTTAATTTTATCCATATCTTGTAATTTTTTCTTCCCATGTTTATTCCGGTGATAAACCATCTCTTTCACTTCATACATGGATACAGATGGGAAGACTTTACAGAAGATAAGGAACAGCATGGTGAACCAACCAAAGCTCGCTGCTGTAATCGTCATTTGAATCAAACCAGGCCAAACAGCAACCTGTGTCCAAGGCTCATGGTTTGATGCAAGTGGTGGGCTTACGATTTGGAAGCGTTCCAGCCACATACCCAATTGAAGCAATAATGAAATTACAAACATTGCCCACATGTTCACACGAATTTTTTTGAATGCCATGGCAAACGGTACAACCGTTGCACAGAACAACATCAACCAAACAGGGCCTGCATAAGCACCGGTGAGTTTATCCCACAACATTTCACGGTCAAATAAGTTATCCGAGTACCAAATAGATGCATATTCAGATAAGTTGAGGTAGTTCCAAGCCATAGCGATTGCAAAGGTTAGGCGCGCTGTTTTATCCATGATTTCTGGTGTCATATAGGCTTCAAACTTGAACAGATAACGAATCAACACAA
>JALUHL010000134.1:359-9947 GCA_027053695.1 Ghiorsea sp. | reverse complement strand
GTTCCAACTGCTTATTTCTGCTTATTTTACAATGCTTTATGTACATCTGATCACCTTAACTTTTTTAAAGTCAGGTGTCAGCCCCTTTTCGTAATTGGCAATTTCAATAAGGTTTCCATCGGGATCCCTGAAGTAAAAAGACATCATTGGACCATTTGCCCCTGTTCTTGCCACAGGACCTTCGATAATTGCCACGCCTTGTTTTTGAACGTGTTCCATTGCCTCTGGCAGCCTTGTTTCAGTGACAAAGCACAAATCTTCTGAACCAGGCTTTGGCGCTTGGGCTTTTGGCTCGAACTCATTGCCATATTGATGAAGATTGATTTTTTGCCCCCCAAACTTCAGGGCAACCCTTCCTTTACCAAAAACTTCCTTGCTCATTCCCAGCACTGATTCGTAAAAACAAACCGTTGCTTCGATGTCCTGAACCGTGAGCACAATGTGATCTATGCCAGCTATCTTCATGAGAACCCTTTACACATAACGCTTTGCATGAGGGGCGAGCGAAGCGAAGTCCCTCTCGATGCTTTGGTTAGAGTGATTACTCATAACTTTCCAAATCAATTTGGTATTTTTTCAATACTTCTTGGGGCTGAAGCCGCTTTTGACCTGCTGCCACTGCCATAACTTTTGCGAGAACTTCGGATAACTCGCCTTTTGATACGCCAACCTCTTTGGCTTTAATGAGATAATAGCGCACACAAGAATTGCAATTCATTGCCATTGCAGCAGACAAGCCAATCAGAACTTCTGTTTTAGAATCAAGAAATTCATTTTGGTGAGTAGATTCATAAAATGAATCGTATAGTTCCTTTTGTCTTTTATTCAACATGACCTATTTCCCTTCACTCTAACAATCCCATTCGCAGGAATGAAAGTCCTCATATTGGAGTACATAGCTGGAACATTATTCCTCCATATTGCATATTAACAACAGAAAGAGGGGTCATTTTAAGTTTACAGCAGCTTTAGCCACACGATTCACCGCATCTTCTAATGTGTCTTGCGAAACTGCATAGGAAAAGCGGATTTGCCCCGGTGAGCCAAAGGCTGTGCCGGGCACAAGGGCGACACCTGCGGCTTCAAGCAACCATTCACATACCACCACATCATCCGTGAGCGTGATACCTTGGGGCGTGGTTTTGCCCAGCCAATCGGTGATGGTGGGGAACACATAAAACGCGCCATCAGGCGTGATGCAATCCATGCCATCAATCGCGTTTAAGGCTGATACAAGCCATGTGCGGCGGGTTTCATAGGTGCGCACCATTTCATCCAACTCATTCGTTGGCCCTTGAAGTGCTGCTAAAGCTGCTTTTTGCGAAATAGATGAAGGGTTGGACGTGGACTGCCCTTGAATCTTGCTCATGGCTTTGATTAAATCCACAGGAGCAGCGCAAAAGCCAATGCGCCAGCCTGTCATGCAATAAGCTTTGGAAACGCCGTTGAGCGTCACTGTACGATCCATCAAATCAGGATTCACTTGGGCGAATGTGGCAAACTGCTTGCCATCAAACATGATTTTTTCATACATATCATCGGTTGCCACCACGATGTTGGGATGCTTGCGCACCACTTCCCCCAAAGCTTTGATGTCATCCGCGGAATATGCCATGCCTGTAGGGTTGGATGGTGAATTGATAAAAAGCAGCTTGGTTTTCGGTGTAATCGCAGCTTCTAATTGCGCCGCAGTCAATTTGAAATCGGCATCGGCAAGGCAAGGCACAATCACAGGCTGACCCTCTGCCAACAACACCATATCAGGATAACTCACCCAATACGGCGCAGGGATAATCGCTTCATCACCGGGATTGATGATTGCCATCAGCAGATTATAGATGCACTGCTTACCACCAGTGCTCACCAAGATATTTTCAGGCGCATAATCCAAATCATTGTCGCGCTTAAATTTGGCTGCGATTTCTTTGCGTAGCTCGGGGATACCAGGCACGGCGGTGTAGCGGGTAAACCCATCTTCAATAGCTTTGATACCTGCATCACGTGCGGCTTTGGGTGTTTCAAAATCAGGCTCACCCACCGATAATGAAATGATATTCTTGCCTGCTGCGCGCAATTCTGCGGCTTTAGCGGTGATGGCAAGTGTGGCAGATGGTTTTACTTTGGAAAGGCGGTTCGATAATTGAATAGTCATGTGCTAATCGTGGCAGCAGTTAGCTTTTTTCGCAAGGTATGACTTTTATCTTATTTGAACCACGAAGAGCATTTTGAACCGCAGAGTACGCAAAGTTTCGCAGAGTAAAGAAAAACGTATCTGTATTTATCTTCGGCTTTAATCTAGCTCCTTCTGTTCTGTCATGAATTGCCAAACCTCTGGGGAAAGCGTAGTGGAGTAGAGGAATCTATAGTTGTTCAACATTAGTCAGTATGACGATGAGATACTTTAACTACCCTTAGTATGACAATAAAACTCTGCGTACCTTTGCGTACTCTGCGGTTCCTAATTCAGCGTTTATAGCTGCTCGGGTCTATATCATAATGCTTCAACTGTTTACGCACCGTATTACGGTTTAAGCCGAGCATTTCAGAGACTTTAAGCTGATTGCCTTCGGCTTTTTCTAACACCAATTTCAACAATGGCGGTTCAACCTGCTCAAGCACATGCCTGTGCAAACCCTGCACTTCGGCGTAGCCCAACTGGTCAAGGTAACGCTTGATGCAACGGTGCACTGCGCCTGAAAGCGTATCATCTTCGCTGCTAAACCCATCCTCATCATTGCCCAAGGCAAGCGCGACATCTGCCATGGTGATGCTTGCGCCCGGGGTCAACACAGCAAGCCTGCGCATCACATTTTTTAACTCGCGCACATTACCCTGCCAATCATAGCGTTTGAGTAAACCTATGGCATCATCCATCAAAATAGGGGCTGTGATATGCAATTCTTCAGCCGCCGATGCCAACATAGCAGCCGCAAGCTCTGGAATATCATCGCTGCGCTCACGCAAAGGAGGCACATGCACAGGAATCACATTCAAACGATAATACAAATCCTCACGGAATTGACCTTTTTTGATTTTATCTTGCAAATATTGGTGTGTAGCGGCGAGTAAGCGCACATCCACCCGTTTGGTCTTGGTGCTTCCCACACGCTGCACCTCACCTGTTTCCAACACACGCAGCATCTTAGCCTGCAAAGCAAGCGGCATATCGCCAATCTCATCAAGGAATAATGTGCCGCCATCAGCTTCTTCAAAATGCCCTGCTCTCGCCTTATCTGCGCCCGTAAATGCACCTTTTTCATGGCCAAACAACTCAGCTTCCAATAGCTCGGCAGGAATCGCTGCAGTATTAATCGCAATAAAAGCATTGTTGGCGCGCGGGCTTTGCCTGTGCAGCTCTTGGGCAACCAACTCTTTGCCTGTGCCTGATTCGCCTGTAATCAACACCGTCATATCCGATGCTGCCACCCGCCCAATCATACGGAACAATTGCTGCATAGCCTGACTTTTGCCCAAAATGGGCTGATGCTCTTGCACTGAAACAGGTGTGGTTTCTCTATCTGCTTTGTCGTTCCCTGATTTTACCTTTCTTTTTGCTGCAGGCTTTTTCTTTGCTTGTTTGGGTTGGATGCGGTCAATCAAATCACGAACTTCATCCAAATCAAAAGGTTTGGGAAGATATTCCATGGCTCCCGCGCGATAGGCTTCCACAGCATGGTCAAACGTGGTTTCAGCCGTGAGCATCACCACAGGCGCATGAAACAAACCTGATTCCAAGGCTTGCATACCATTGCCATCAGGAAGGAACACATCCAAAAAGATAATCGCAAACTCATGTTCATTCACCGCATCTTTAGCACTTGCCAAATCAGGTGCTTCAATGGCTTCAAAGCCTTTTTCTTTTAAAACGCGACTTAATACCCAACGAATACCATCATCATCATCTACAATTAATGCTTTTAACATGCTTTCCCTCTATTCCTCCGTCCGCAGCGGTAAATACATGGTGAATGAAGTGCGCATGAGTTCACTGTTGACCACCACTTTACCCCCATGCTCTTGCACCACCTGCTGCACAATGGATAAACCCAAACCATTGCCGCGCTCTTTGCCCGTCACATACGGCTCAAACATCTTTTGCCGAATATGCTCAGGAATTTCAGCGCCATTGCTGATGATTTTCACCGAAAGCACTGCCCCTTTATGCTCAGGCAAAACCACACCATGCTCAACTCTGGTCTCCCAAACCACCAAATCAGAGCTTGCCTCAATGGCATTGCTCCACAAATTTTCCAAAGCTTGCCTAAGCCTGCGCTCATGAAACAAGGTTTCGGGGATGCTGGGGTCAAAAGAGCGCTGCACTTTGACATGATCATCCGCATTGCGAATCACGCTATCAATCAAAGCATGGATATTCACAAGTTGCATTTGAATGTTAGCACGCGGGCCAATTTGCAAAAAGCCATCCACACGCTCTTTAATCCTATCAATATCGCCAAGCATATGCTCAACAATTTCAGTCGCTTCTCCGCTCACCTGCTCGCTTAAAAGCTGGGTTGCGCCCCTAAGGGCTGCCAATGGATTTTTAATCTCATGCGCCCGCTCCAACGCAATGCGCGATACCGCTTCTGCCATTTCATGGCGGCGGCTTTGCATTTCAGCTTCCAAACGATTGCCTTCTGCAATCATGACTACACAAATCAAACCATCGCTTTGCTGAGATACATACAAGGAATAAGGCCTATGCCCTACCACAGTATAAAACACATCCGATGAAATCGTTTCCGCACTGGAGGCGTGTGCGAGCAATGTTTTCAGCTCTTCTTCGGGTGCTATAAATGCAGATAAATTTTGTTGAAGCAGTCGTTTCTCAGAAAGATTAAAGTGCTCTTGGGCTAAAACATTGGCAGCTTGGATGCAGCCCTTATCATCCAGCAGTAAGCAAGACACAGGCATATGCGAGAATTCTATGCTTGCCCCAGAGTCAGACTGCAATGTCTAACACCTTATCATCCGCGTCTTGCTCATGAATATCGGATAAAAAATAGGCTTTGGCTGCTTCAATTTGGGCTTCCCACACAAATACCTTTTGGAAAGATGCACGAAATTCTGCTGAACCTCTACGCCGTTTACTGTACCAAGGCACATGCTTACGCACCAATTTGGATGCCCGCTTCACCCCATGAAAATCAGCAAGATGTAGCATATGCTCATGCACCACTTCCCACACCTCTTCAACCGATGGTGTTTCAGGTTTGGGCAATCCCATAATCGCCGCACGCACTTCGCCCAACAGCCAAGGATTGCCTTGAACCGCACGCCCAATCATCACCCCATCACAACCTGATTGCTTAATCATGTCCAAAGCTGATGCACCATCAATGATATCACCATTGCCAATCACAGGAATAGATACGGCATCTTTGGCTAACCCAATATCTTGCCATGAGGCTTTGCCATTAAACATTTGTGCTCGAGTTCGCCCGTGTACAGTGAGCATTTGAATGCCATTGTCTTCTGCGATACGCGCAATGTTTTGCACATTTTTGCTCTCGCTATCCCAACCTGTGCGAATTTTAAGCGTTACAGGCACATCCACAGCCTTGACCACCGCATCAATCACCCGCGCTACCAAAGGCTCATCGCGCAACATGGCAGAACCCGCCACTTGTTTGACCACTTTTTTTACAGGGCAACCCATATTGATGTCCACAAAATCAGCGCCATGATCCACAGCCCATTTCGCTGCATCCACCACATATTTTGAATCAGAACCTGCAATTTGAATAGATACAGGGCTTTCATCTTTATCTAGCTCTGCCATGCGTTCGGTGCGCTCGCTGCCATACTCAACTGCACGCGAGGCAATCATTTCAGTCACCGTCAAACCAATGCCAAAACGCCTGCAAATGCGGCGAAATGGCAAATCAGTAATGCCTGCCATGGGTGCCAAAGCAATGGGCGGGTTAATGTCAAATTTACCCAGCTTAAATCCGGGTAATATGGGTTGCGTAGGTTGACTCATGAATCTCTCTTGCTCAATAATGATGAAAAAGAAGGCTTTGCCTAAATTTTGGGCAATGATAGCGCTACCAGACAATAAATCATTAACTTTCTTATACAGAGAACATCGCAATCCTTAAAGTTTGATGATTGAACAAAAGCATGAAGCCATGCAGCCTTGGCGCATGACGAATAATATACACTGGCAAAACACCGAATTTCAGCTTTCCGTAGCCGATGCCCAAATGTTTCCTGAGACCGACCTTCCCCAAGTCGCCGTAGCTGGGCACTCGAATGTAGGCAAGTCATCATTATTAAATGCTTTATTTGGGCGAAAAGGCTTGGTAAAAACATCCAAAAATCCTGGCTGCACTCGCCTGCTTAACCTCTTTGAAGTGGATGAAAAAATCTTGGTCGTAGATTTGCCTGGTTATGGTTATGCTCGCGCCCCAAAATCAGAGAAATACAAATGGGCTAAGCTCATTGAAAGCTACCTCAAAAGCCCCAAAGTTGCCCAGTTGGTGTTGGTATTGCTCGACTTTAGGCATGGCCCTAAAGATAGCGATTTACAGCTTATTGATTGGCTGAATGAATCGGGGATTCGCTGGCAACCTGTCGCCACCAAGTCCGACAAGCTCAAAGGCAATGCCAAGCGCAAACGCAAACAAGACATGACCGATGCATTGGGTGGCATGCTTGAACCTATACTTACATCCAGCTTAAAAAATGAAGGTATGCAAGAATTACGTAAAATCATCATTGAAGAGGTATTGAACACCGATGACTGACCAAGAGTTAAGAACCTATGCCTTTTTCTCTATCATCACGGTAGTGATTGCATGGGAACTCCTTGCAGCCAAACGTCCACTTCAGCAAAACAAGGCCAAGCGTTGGTTAAATAACCTTGGTTTGATTGGTTTGGATACGGTATTGGTGAAACTTTTATTGCCTGCAGGTGCATTTGGTGTGGCACTTTGGGCAGAAAACAAAGGTTATGGTCTGCTCAACAATATCGAAGTATCACCTGTGGTCGCAACCGTGGTGACCGTGATTATCTTGGATATGATTATCTATTGGCAACACCGCTTATTCCATGTGGTGCCTGTGTTGTGGCGTTTGCATCAAGTGCACCATGCTGACCGTGATATTGATGTGAGCACTGGCCTGCGTTTCCACCCTATTGAAATCTTTTTATCCATGTTGATTAAATTTACCGCTGTGATTGCACTGGGTGCGCCTGCGGCTGCCGTAGTGCTCTTTGAAGTCATCTTAAATGGTATGGCCATGTTTAACCATGGTAATATCAGGCTACCCAAAGCTTTGGATAGCGTGATTCGTTTGTTGTTTGTCACCCCTGATATGCATCGCGTACACCACTCTATTTTCAAACATGAAACCAATAGCAATTATGGTTTTAACCTGTCCATTTGGGATAAAATCTTTGGCAGCTATCATGCACAACCCGATTTGGGGCATGATAAGATGACCATTGGTTTGCAGCAGTATCAAGGCGACACACCCACCGCTTCCATTTTTTGGATGCTCAAGTTACCTTTTAGCGAGAATGGCGGTGTTTATTCGCAGCCAGACCAAGCTAAAGATGAGGGAAAAGCATGAGTGATAACCAAGATAATCCTATAGTCAACCGTTGCGAATGTATGCACAAAACCTTTGCCGAGCTTAAAGAGTTGGGCTCATTGGAAGCTGCTATGGCGGCTGGCGCTGGCATGGATTGCGAGGGTTGCACACCTTGGCTTAAGCTATCCTTTGCATCGGGTGAAAATGAGTTGGCATTGGATGACCCGCGCCTTAAGGATTTTGAATAATGCAGGGCAAAGATCATGGCTGAACCTAAGGCTGTAAGCCGAGGTGAGCATATTCTGCTGATTGCCGCCTGCATTGTGATTATCGTAGCGGGCATGAAATTGGCTGCGCCATTGTTGGTGCCGATTTTATTGGCGGCATTTGTTGCCATCATTTGCTTGCCCCCTTTATATTTCCTGCTGAATAAAGGTGTGAATGTCACAGCCGCTGTTTTTATCGTCACAGGCTCTTTGGTGCTTATCGGTTTATTGGTTTCATTGTATGCAGGCACTGCAATCGCAGATTTCTCGAAAAACTTACCTTTCTATCAAGAACGTATTCAGGGGCAAACAGGGCAACTTTTGCATTGGCTTGCAGGGCTTGGCATTGAAATGCCTGCTGGCAACCTTTTGGAAACGCTTAACCCTGCATCGGTGATGAAGTTTGTCGGCAGCTTATTGAGCGGTTTGGGTAATGCATTGACCAATGTGTTCTTATTATTACTTATCGTGATATTCGTCTTGTTTGAAGCCGTAGCACTTCCTCATAAATGGGCAGTCATGGATAGCCATGCGCCCAATACCCAAGCTTTTGAATCGTTTTTGAAAACCGTGCACAGCTATTTGGTCATCAAAAGTATGGTGAGTATTGCAACGGGGTTATTGATTACGGTTTGGCTGACATTTTTAGGCGTAGATTATCCTGTACTTTGGGGCTTATTAGCATTTTTATTCAACTTCGTGCCCAATATCGGCTCCATCATTGCCGCAGTACCCGCAGTGATGCTGGCAACCGTGCAACTGGGCTTGGGCACTGCTGCATACACGGCTTTAGGTTATGTGGTTGTCAATGTTGTCATGGGCAATGTCATTGAACCGCGATATATGGGTAAAGGTGTTGGGCTATCCACACTGGTCGTCTTCCTATCTTTGGTAGTCTGGGGCTGGATTTTAGGCCCTGTGGGTATGTTGTTATCTGTGTCGCTTACCATGATTGTGAAGCTGGCATGTGAAGCCAACCCCAAAACCCAATGGATTGCCATATTGTTAGGCCCTGATATTGATGTCAACCAAGAGGAAACAACGATTACATGAGCAGAAAAGTGATTCCCATTCAAGTGGTAAGCTCCACCACCCAACAAGCACAACCCATGGCAGGTAAACCCAAGTGGTTAAAAGTGCGCGCGCCTATGTCCAAAGAATATCACAACATCAGCAAAATGATGCGCGACTTGAAATTAAATACCGTGTGCGAAGAAGCATCCTGCCCCAATATCGGAGAATGCTGGAAGCAAGGCTCTGCCACATTTATGATTTTAGGCAAAGTCTGCACGCGCACTTGCGCCTTTTGCGATGTGGAAACGGGAAAACCAGACGCAGTTGACCCCAATGAAGCCGTAAATCTTGCCAAGGCAGTCGCTGAAATCGGTTTAAAACATGTGGTGATTACATCCGTAGACAGAGATGACCTCAAAGATGGCGGTGCAGGCCATTATGCCACCGTGATTCGTGAGTTAAAAGCAAGGCAGCCTGAAGTCACCATTGAGATATTAACCCCTGATTTCCAGCGCAAACCTGATACATGCCTGAATACTATCATGGATGCTAAACCTGATATTTTTAACCATAATTTGGAAACTGTACCGCGTCTTTACCGCTCGATTCGCCCCGGCGCACGTTATTTCACTTCGCTTCGCCTGTTGCAACGCGCCAAAGAAATTGACCCTTCTGTGGTCACCAAATCGGGTATCATGGTTGGGCTTGGTGAAGAAAAAGATGAAGTATTGCAGGTATTGGATGATATGCGCGAAGCAGGCATTGATAT
>JALUHL010000134.1:0-349 GCA_027053695.1 Ghiorsea sp. | reverse complement strand
ACCCTGTGATGAAATATTGGACACCTGATGAATTTGATGATTTGAAATATATCGCTGAGAAAAAAGGTTTTGGCATGGTGGCTTCTGGCGCTTTGGTGCGTTCGTCTTTTCATGCTGATGAAGTCTTTCAAGCTTTAAAATTAAGGCACTAACCTTGCTGCAATAATACTATAGCTTGCGCAGCAATGCCTTCGCCACGCCCTGTAAAGCCAAGCTTCTCCGTAGTAGTTGCTTTCAGATTGATGCTTGTCACATCCACATTTAACACATCTGCCAAGCGCACACGCATGGCTTCGATATAGGTGGCAAGCTTGGGTGCTTGGGCAATCACTGTGGCATCAATATTACC
>JALUHL010000133.1 GCA_027053695.1 Ghiorsea sp. | reverse complement strand
GCCGTACTGCCTGATACAAAATGTTCTATCAGTTTCATCTGCTTATATTGGCTTAATCGACTCTTTCTCATACTGCCCCTCATGATAACTTTTCCTAGTTATCTGGGACAGCCCCATTCGGAATATCTAGAGCCTTTTATCTTATAGTTATGATTGTTTCAGATAAGTTAAGTGATTCAGAGGGCTTTTCGGCAAAAGATAGAGAGGCTCATTTCAAGACACTCATCAATTTAACGGATTTTGCTCAATTGCGGCTAACCTTGATTTGCATCCAGTTCTTAGACTATCAATCAAGTACATACTTGACCTCGCATGAAGAGTTTAAAGGTGTCGCAAAAGAACTTGGATTAGAGTTTGGGCTATATTGAAACAGGGAGGATTCTTTTTAACTAACCGATGTTCTCGAAAACAAATTTCTAGTGATAGCTATTACTAAATACACCCAACCAGCTCTCGCTGTTAAGTTGGCAGTTGAACTAAAGTACGCATAGAGCCTTTATAGTGACTCACAATCTTTTTTCCAACTCTTCGCAGTCTGCTAAATCACGCAATCGTCCTGTTGAACGTTTGTTTTTAATAAGTGACTGTAAATCAATATAAGGGATTTTTAGCCCATCTGTGATGTGATGTTCAACTTGAATATCATCAAATTTTACACCATCAATGGCTGTAAGAATATCAATGCGCAGTGGAGCAATGCCAATTTGAAATACAGTGCCTTCTTTGAGAAAATCCCCTTTTGTGACTTCTGCTAAGGGTGCGCCAAAGGCCTCTAAAGCAAGCCAAAGTTTATCAACATTATCTTCTTTTGGGTTGCTTAGAATATCAATGTCACCAGTGGCGCGTGTATAGCCGAAGATACTCATGGCATATGCACCTACAACAACATAATCCACTTCAAAACGATTAAGCTCTGAAATCATGTCAGCGTAGTCTTTAGCTAGCACGGATGAGTTTAACCTTTGATTTATCCATTTTTTTTGGCACAGGGCTAGGCCATGTCATGCAGGTGACTTCCCAAACTTGATTAAAAATCATGTCTGGTTTTTCCTTACCGAGTTTAAGAAGTTCACCTTTTGATTTGTTCATAGGCTTATTTTAGCAAATAAATACGAACATGTCTTTATTTTAACTGCTCCAAATCACGAACAGCGCCTTTATCCGCTGATGTGGTGAGGGCTGCATAAGCTTTGAGTGCTTTAGAGACTTCTCGTTTGCGACCCACAGGCTTCCAAGCATCTTTACCCTTGGCTTCCATGTCTGCTCTGCGGCTTGCCAAATCATCATCTGAAATATCAAGGTTGATGCTGCGGTTGGGAATATCAATATGGATGGTATCGCCATCTTCAATCAAACCAATCGCACCGCCTTCCGCAGCTTCAGGGCTTGCATGACCAATGGATAAACCTGATGTGCCGCCAGAGAAGCGACCATCTGTTAACAATGCGCAAACCTTGCCCATACCTTTGGATTTGAGGTAGGAGGTGGGATAAAGCATTTCCTGCATACCAGGGCCACCTTTGGGGCCTTCATAGGTGATAATCACGATGTCACCCGCTTTGATTTTATCATTTAAAATCGCAGATACGGCATCATCTTGGGATTCAAAGACACGCGCAGTACCCTCAAACTTCCAAATGGATTCATCTACACCTGCAGTTTTAACAATACAGCCGCGCTCAGCGATATTACCAAACAACACGGCAAGCCCGCCTTCTGTAGAGTACGCATGTTCTACGCTGCGAATGCAGCCATTTTCACGGTCTGTGTCCAAAGATTTCCAGCGCTCGGATTGCGAAAAAGCAACTTGGGTGGGAATACCACCGGGAGCAGCGCGATACATCTCGCGAGCAGCAGTATTGGCTTCATTGACAATGTCGTTGGCATCCAAGCCATCACCCAAAGTTTTGCTGTGAATGGTGGGGATATTACGATGAATCAAGCCCCCACGGTCTAATTCGGCAAGAATAGAAATCACGCCGCCAGCCCTATGCACATCTTCCATGTGATAATGTTGCACGGCAGGTGCAACCTTGCATAAGTTGGGTACTTTTCGGCTCATGCGGTCAATGTCTTTCATTGTAAAATTAACTTCTGCTTCTTGGGCAATGGCTAACAAGTGCAATACTGTGTTGGTGCTGCCACCCATAGCAATATCCAATGCCATGGCATTTTCAAAGGCTTCAAAGGTGGCAATGGAGCGGGGAAGCACAGATGCATCATCTTGCTCGTAATAACGCTTGGTGATGTCAACAATGGTGCGTCCTGCTTGCAAGAATAGCTCTTGGCGGTCGCTGTGCGTTGCCAATAACGAACCATTGCCCGGCAAAGCCAAACCCAAAGCTTCAGCAAGGCAGTTCATGGAATTGGCGGTAAACATACCCGAACATGAACCGCATGTTGGGCAGGCAGAGCGCTCAACCGCTGCTACATCTTCATCGGATTCTGCATCATCAGCTGCCATGACCATGGCATCGACCAAATCCAAATGTTTTTCACGGTTGTTGATGGTGACTTTACCTGCTTCCATAGGACCACCCGATACAAAAACCACAGGGATGTTGAGGCGCAAAGCAGCCATAAGCATGCCCGGTGTGATTTTATCGCAGTTGGAAATGCAAACCATAGCATCCGCGCAATGGGCATTGACCATATATTCCACAGAATCAGCAATGATTTCGCGGCTTGGCAAGGAATACAGCATACCGCCATGACCCATGGCAATGCCATCATCCACAGCGATGGTATTAAATTCCTTGGCAACGCCACCAGCAGCTTCAATTTCACGGGCAACCATTTGCCCCAAGTCTTTAAGATGAACATGACCCGGTACGAACTGGGTGAATGAGTTGACCACAGCAATGATGGGCTTTTCAAAATCATCATCTTTCATGCCTGTGGCACGCCAAAGTGCGCGAGCGCCTGCCATATTGCGGCCTGCTGTGGTGGTTCTAGAACGGTAAACTGGCATCTTAATACACCTCTTTTTCTTTCTCTGGTTTGGATGCAAGGTCAATATCGGTGACTATACCCGCATCGGGATTGTTAAATACATACATATCTAGGCCATTTTCACTACGGGCAATCATGGTGCTCACGGCTGCATCGCCCGTAATGTTGACGGCTGTGCGAATCATATCAAGTAAACGATCTACGCCAATAATCAATGCAATGCCTTCAACGGGTAATCCCACCTGATTAAACACCATGGC
>JALUHL010000132.1 GCA_027053695.1 Ghiorsea sp. | reverse complement strand
CAAAGCCAGCATAGGCCCTTACTTTTTAGAAGATTGGCAAACCCAGCAAAGCATCACATTAAAAGCCAACCCTGACTATTTTGATGGCGATGTATGGATTGATAAGCGCATTACACGCATCATTCCCGACCCTGCCACTCAATTTTTGGAGTTAAGTGCTGGAAAAATTGATATGGCAAACTTAACACCCACCCAATACACACGCCTTTTTGATAATAATGCCCGCCTAAAACGCGAATACAAACGCTATAAATATCTTGGCTTTTCATATACTTACCTTGGCTTTAATCTTAAACGCAAACCCTTTGATGACATTCGAGTACGTCAAGCTTTGGCCTATGCCATTGACCGCCAAGAGTTGGTGGATGGTGTTTTGCTTGGCTTAGGCGAAGCTTTAGCCACGCCATACAAACCAGGCACGCGCTGGGTCAATCAAAGCTTAAAGCCACGAAGCTTCAATTTAGACAAAGCCCAAACTCTCCTTGCTCAAGCAGGCTGGATTAAAGCTGAAGGGCAAAGCTTTGTCAGCAAAGATGGCAAACC
Organism: Ghiorsea sp.; assembly: GCA_027053695.1. GTDB lineage: Bacteria > Pseudomonadota > Zetaproteobacteria > Mariprofundales > Mariprofundaceae > Ghiorsea. The sequence continues at coordinate 2,687 of JALUHL010000132.1, read as the reverse complement.
ACTTTCATTCACCATTCTCACCAACAATGGCAATAAAAAACGCGCTGATACCGCGACCATTATTCAGCAACGCCTCAAACAAGTAGGCATTCAAGTGAATATCCGCCTTGTGGAATGGTCAGCATTTATTGAGAATTTTATCAACAAACGTGATTTTGATGCCGTTATTCTTGGCTGGTCGCTATCTCCAGACCCTGACCAGTTCAATATTTGGCACTCTTCACAAACGGGTGAACGAGAGTTTAACTTCTTAAGCTACAGCAACCCCAAAGTGGATAAAGCTTTGGTGCAAGCAAGGCTCACCTTTAATTTGGATGAACAAAAGCGCTGGTATGACATCATGCAGCAAGAAATTTACAATGATGTGCCTGTGGTGTTTTTGTATGCTGGTTATTCGCTACCTGCCATTCACAAACGCATTCAGGGTATTGAGGTTGCCCCTGCTGGCATTGGTCATAACAGTGAAAAATGGTTTATCCCCAAAGCGCTGCAAAAAACGGGCATGCAGCCTTGAATAATATACTCACGGTTACTGAGCTTACCGCTCGCATCAAACAAGTCTTGGAGCAGGGTTTTTCTCGTATTGAAGTCACTGGCGAAATTTCTCGCCTAACGTCACCATCGTCAGGGCATTTATATTTCACGGTGAAAGATAAACATGCCGCTATTGCTGCCGTGGTTTGGAAGAGCGCTGCTGCACGCCTAAAAACGCGCCCTAAAGACGGACAAGCTTATGTCTTTACAGGTCATTTAAGCGTGTATGAACCACGCGGCACTTACCAGTTGGTGGTCACAGGTATCGCGCCTGTGGGTGCAGGTCGTTTGGCTGAAGCGTTTGAGCGCCGCAAGGCTTTGTTTTCCGAACGTGGTTGGTTTGATACTGCTCATAAACAAAACATCCCTGAACTGCCGCAACATATTGGCATTGTCACATCCGCAACTGCGGCTGCTTTTGAAGATGTAAAAAAGGTATTAAACACGCGCCCTGCATGGCTAAACATCACCTTATCCCAAGCCGTGGTGCAAGGCGAAGCAGCACCAGCAAGCGTTGCCTTAGCCATCAAACGATTACATGACTTAAAAGATAAACCCGATGTCATTCTACTTGTGCGTGGCGGAGGAAGCTTGGAAGATTTGTGGTGTTTTAATGATGAAAGCATTGTACAAGCCATCTATGAGGCATCTATCCCTATCATATCTGGAGTTGGGCATGAAATTGATACCACTTTAGCCGATTTGGCTGCTGATATTCGCGCTGCTACCCCTTCCAATGCGGCTGAAATGGCTTGCCCAGCTAAAGAAACTTTACGCCCTCAAGTGCAGCGTCTGCGTCAACGCATACACCAAGCTTTTGATAGTTATAAAGATGGTAAATACTGGTCTTCAGAACGCGCAAGCCAGCAACTCCAACACCACTACCATCAAGCTCTGCAACAGCAACACAAACACATACGCCAGCTTAAAAATATCTTGCACCAATATGAACCCAAGCAAGCTCTGCGTAGGCAAACACAACAATTTTATGCTTTAAAACAAAGGCTTTGTTCAACAGCTCAAGGGCACACACCGCAATGGCGCCAGCATCTTGTCGAACATCAACATATGCTGCGCTTAAACTACCAACGTTCGCTACAAATCCATAACCAGCAGTGGCAAAAACGACACGAACAGTTGCTTGCCATGAACCCCAAACACGTGTTGCAACGCGGTTATGCCATGACCACAGATGAAGCAGGTAAAGTCGTATCTTCAACGCAAAATTTACAACAAGGTGATAAACTTCACTTGCACTTCCATGATGGTAGCGCAGAATCAAGCATCACCAAAGTTAAGGGAGCTTAAATATGCAAAAAATGCTCTGCCTCATCGCCTTCTTATGCGCCAATCAAACCTTATGGGCGGCCAATTACCAAGCGGCACAAGGAGATGTATTGCGTGTTCCAGCGCCGATTTCGGGTGAGCACCTTACAGTTAAAGCATTGGGCAAAAACTGGCCAATTTACCTAAAAGACGGCATCCCCACCGCTTGGATTGGCATTCACCTCAATGTTAAGCCTACCACTTATGATATTCAGTGGTTTGCCGGAGGCGCAGCTTCAGTCAATCAAGCTATGGACAAACTAGACGTTAAAAAAGGTGATTTCCGCATTTCGCATATTGAAGTCACCAAAAAGATGTCATCCTTTGATAAAGAAGCGCTCAAACGCATTCGTGCTGACCAAGTGGCCATTAAAAAAGCATACCAAACAAACGTAGGCATCAAACCCCAATGGCCTGAAATGATTTGGCCAGTAGAAGGCATTGTGTCCACACCTTTTGCTGCACAACGTTATGTTAACGGCAATCCACGCTCACCCCACTCTGGACTAGATATCGCCGCTCCAACTGGCACACCAGTTAAAGCACCTCTAGCAGGCCAAGTGTTGCTTGTGGAAGATATGTTCCTCAACGGCACCTTGGTCGCCATTGCCCACGGCGATGGTTTAACCACGGTGTATGCCCATTTAAACAAAGCATTAGTTAAAGTTGGTGATAATCTGAAGCAAGGCGATGTATTTGCCGAAGTGGGTAGCTCTGGTCGCTCTACTGGGCCTCATTTGCATTGGGGGGTTCAGTTTAATGGTAATAAGGTGGATCCACGCGCTATGCTGAAAAATGACCAATAAAATCAATGTATTGGCTTGCTA
>JALUHL010000131.1 GCA_027053695.1 Ghiorsea sp. | reverse complement strand
ATTGCAAACCTTGATATATTGAAGAAAACGTTTGCGATGCCTATACTCTTAGGCACGTCACGCAAATCATTCTTAGGTCAGGTCACAGGGGCAGATGTATTGAACCGAGAAGTTGAAACAGCAGTTAGCTCAGCCATTGGTATTTATTGTGGTGCAGACATGATTCGCGTTCATGACTGCGCGTTACAGCGTAAAACAACGCTGCTTGCTTCTGTGCTTGCTGATTATAAGTGCAACGCTAAAGAGGCTGTTGCATGTATATAGACAACCTTCAATTTACATTTATTGATGTGCTCGATATCAGTTTGGTAGCGCTGATTATCTATTATGTTTTGCGCTTGATTCGCGGCACGCATGCCGAGCAAATGCTGATTGGTTTGGTGGTGATGCTCATTTTGTATGAAGTTGCCAGAACTTTTGGTTTGCTTACTGTGGAGTGGATATTTAATCAAGTCTTCGCTGTGTTTATTGTGATTCTGGTTGTGTTATTCCAAGCAGAGATTCGTAAAGGTTTGATGCGCGTTGCGGTTAACCCTTTATCAGGGCCAGTTTCGCCGCAGCAAGAATTGATTGCATCGGTCGTGGATGCGACCAAGCTTTTGGTGCAGAAACGCTGGGGTGCATTGATTGTGTTTGAGCGGGAAACAGGCTTGAAACATTTGGATGAAAGTGGGGTGATGATTCACGCTGATGTTCAAGCAGAATTGATTGAAACGCTTTTTTGCCCAGCAACACCCTTACATGATGGCGCGCTTACTATTGTTAAGGATAAACAAGGCCAGCCTGAGATTCGCTCTGCTCGCGTGCTGCTGCCCTTGGCAAAGTCCAAACATGTACAAGGTAAGTTTGGCACAAGGCATAGAGCTGCGATTGGTTTAACGGAAGAGAATGATGCGCTTGTGATTGTTGTCTCTGAGGAGCGTGGGGATGTGCATTTGGTTGAGAATGGTGAGATGAGCAAAGCTTTGGATAGCAAAGCTTTGGCGAAAGCCTTAAAACAACGTTTGGCACATTTAGAACTTGATGGAGGTGATGTTTAATGCCTTTGTTTAGACGGTTTGCCCTTCCTTTTTGGTCCATTTTGATTGCTTTGGTGCTTTGGGTTCAGGTGCATGGGCAAGGTATGGGTTCTTTGCGTATGGATGTTGCCTTGCAGGTTAGGGATGTGCCTGCGGATATGGTGATTGTGAATGATTTACCTGACCAAGTGAGCATCACTATTTCAGGTTTACAAAGTCAGCTGAATGCGTTGGATGCTGAGAGCTTATTTGTTTCTGTAGATGCATCAGCATTGAATATGCCAGGGGTGATTGATCAAGCCCTGGATGTTGAAGCGATTGATTTACCTTCAGGTTTAAAAGTTGAAAAAATTCAACCTGATAGTGTGCAGCTTCAGGTGGATCATGTGGTCAATAGAACCATTGAAATCACGCCTGTGTTTGATTTACCACAAGGATGGAAGGCTGAGCATGTGGTGATTACGCCTGCCACAGCCGACTTATCGGGCCCAGAAGTTTGGTTGAGCACATTGAATAAAATTGAGACCACAGCCCTGCGCTTGGATTTGGCGCAAGGCATATTTGATGTGGAAACGGAAATTGCACCTTTAAGTGGTAAAGGCATTCATGTGTTGAATAAAGATTTAAACATTCATGTGCGCGGTGAATTGGTATGGACACCAACGGTTGAAAAGGCAGTACTTGAAATAGTGACGGATAAAACATCCGATGATTATGGTAAAGCTATAGAACCCGTGGAACAAGTTTCGATTGTACCTAAACCTGTACCACGAGTAGCGGCACCTGCAGCATCATTGATGCCTGCAAATGATGATCCAACAGCGGTTGAGCCCATAGAGTCCGAAGCAACAGAACCCCAAGCAACAGAGGTTAAACCAGTGCCCGTAGAAGCTGAGGCCGTAGAGGTTGCGCCAACACAAGCTGCGGGTGAACCGACACCTGATAGTGTGGTTGTTCAGCCTACAAAAGAGCCAATATCAATTGTACCTGTACCCGATGACATTTATAGCCAGCAACAAGAGAAACCAGCAGCCACAGGGGATTTGTAATGCGTAAATACTTTGGCACTGATGGTGTACGTGGGGTGGTGAATACTGAGCCCATGACGGCTGAGTTTGCTTTAAGGCTTGGCAGAGCAGCAGGGCATGTACTGACCAAGCATTTAAAGCATAAACCGCATATTTTGATTGGTAAAGATACACGGCTTTCAGGCTATATGATTGAATCAGCATTGTGTGCGGGATTAACGGCGCAAGGTATGAATGTGTTGCTTGTAGGGCCCGTGCCTACGCCTGCAGTCGCTTATTTAACGCGCAGTTTGCGTGCCGATGCTGGTGTAGTGTTATCTGCTTCGCACAACCCAGCTGGAGACAATGGCATTAAATTCTTTGCCGCCGATGGTTTCAAGCTTCCTGATAGTGTGGAGCTAGAGATTGAAGCGGCTTTGGATGATTTGCCAGCATTGCCTCCTGCTTTGGAGATTGGTAAGGCTGAGCGGGTTGATGATGCCAGAGGTCGTTATATTGAATTTTTAAAATCATCCCTGCCTAGAGGTGTGCGTTTTGCAGGTTTAAAAGTGGTTGTCGATAGTGCCAATGGTGCTGCCTACGATGTCGCGCCGCACTTGTTCAAAGAACTGGGTTGTGATGTGGTTTCCATGTTTGATACACCCACAGGTTATAATATCAACCAAGATTGCGGCTCGACTTATCCGCAAGCCATGTGTGATAAAGTGCGTGATGTGGAGGCAGATATTGGTTTTGCCTTGGATGGTGATGCAGACAGGCTGATTGCATGCGATGCCAGCGGTGAGCTTATTGATGGGGATAGGGTGATTGCGATTTTAGCAGAGCACTTAAATCAACAGGGGCAGTTGCATGGTGGTGCAGTGGTGACCACATTGATGAGCAATATGGGTTTGGCGCGATTCTTAGAGCAGCGTGATGTGCAGATGTTGCGTGCCAATGTGGGCGACCGTTATGTGCTTGAAATGATGCGTGATAAAGGTTGCAACCTTGGTGGTGAACAATCAGGGCATATGATTTTACTTGACCATAATACCACAGGTGATGGTTTGATGACGGCTTTGCAACTGCTTTGCGCCATGCAAGAAGCGCAACAACCTATTGCAGAACTGGCTTCAGACTTGAAACTTTTCCCGCAAAAATTGTGGAATATTGTGATGGCAAAGAAAGTGGATGTATTGGCTGACGCGCAAGT
>JALUHL010000130.1 GCA_027053695.1 Ghiorsea sp. | reverse complement strand
ATAACATCAGCACCTGTTCAACCGTGCACGCTTCAGGCACATCTAATTCTTCTAAGAATTGCTCATCAGGCAAGGCATAAACTACAGATACATGCATGATTAACTCCTTAACCCAGATAAACTTACAGCACGGTTTTCAAAGGTTTTCACCATGGTTTTGCATGCTGCGCCAAACAGTGGCGATGCCACAATATCCAACATTGTACTCTTAAATTCAAATTCAATCGAGAAATGAACGGTGCAACTCGCATCATCAATGTGCTCAAATGTCCATACGCTCTCTAGAAATTTAAACGGCCCAGTAAGCAAGCGAATCTCCACAAGCTTGTGCGGCATAAAATAATCAACGGTTTGAAATTTGTGTTTGGTGCCTGCTAAATCCATGGTCAACTCAGCACTTAACTCATTGGCTTTGACTTCCAAAAGCTCTGCGCCACAAATCCAAGGTACAAAAGCGGGGTATGCTTCAATATCCATCACCAAGTCATACATAGCCTTAGCACTTACAGGCAATACTTTGGTTTCTTCAAAGCAATGCATCAGCGGCTTCTTTTCTGCTTATCCTTATTGCGGATTTCACTAGCACTTTTGGGTCTGCCCTTACTTTTCTCTTCATAAGGGTTATCTGTTTTGCCAAATTTGATACGCACAGGAATACCCGGCAAGTTAAAGTATTGGCGAAAGCTTTTTTCTAAATAATGTTTATACGATGCTTTAATGGCTTGCGGACGATTACTAAAAATACGAATCGTGGGCGGGGTAGTACCGATTTGTGAAACATATTTAAGCCTAACCACTGCGCCACCGTCACTTGGGGCATATTGTTTTTTCTCGGCATCACTTAGCCAGCGGTTGAGCTTACCTGTGCTTGCTTCAAAACCATTGGCAACGCCTGCTTCCACAGCATGTTTTAGTAACTTTTTCACACCTTTCTTGTGTTTGGCTGCGGTGCGAAACACTGGAATATCAGGCAAACCACGCATTCTAAAGTCCAAACGCTCAACATAATATTTCCACTCATCATCGCTAAGTAAATCCACTTTGTTCACAGCCACAATAAGGGCGCAACCCTCTTCCTGAGCCAAATGCATCAACCGCATATCTTGCTCAACAATGCCTTCGGCACCATCCAAGACCATGACCGCTACATCTGCGCGTCTAAACGCTTGCACCGCTTTAACCCGCGCCACAAATTCAATCACATCATTGATGCGCCCTGATTTGCGTTGCCCCGCAGTATCCACCAAACGAATAAAGCTATCTTCATAAGGCATATCTGAATCAATAGCATCGCGCGTTGTGCCTGCAATCGGACTGACCACCATTCTATCTTGACCCAACCATGCATTGATGAGTGTGGACTTACCTACATTGGGGCGACCAATCACCGTGACCCGCGCCAATGGCTTTTCATCACTTATTTCATCTTGAATATCATACTTCGGAATAGTCTTGGCAATCAATGAACACAAACTTTGCATACCATGACCGTGTGCCGCAGATACAGGTTGCGGCTCACCCATGCCAAGCGCAAAAAACTCTTGGGCAAGCCCTGCATTTTCTGCTTTGTTGATGGTTAGAATCACGGGAATATTTGATTTCCTAAGCTTTTGCGCCAAGGCATGATCCACAGGCGTTGGCCCTGCAATCGCATCCACTGCAAACATCACCACATCCGCAATGTCTAAAGCCGCTTCCACTTGACTATCAATCGCGCCTTGCATTTCACCATGCTGCGATTCGCCAATGCCGCCCGTATCCACCAGTACGCATGGCTCTCCGCCAATCACACACTCGGTTTCAAGGCGGTCAACCGTAACACCTGGTCTATCGCCAACAATGGCTTTACGCTTTTTAATAATTCTATTGAATAATGTGGACTTTCCAACATTTGGGCGGCCAACAATGGCAACAACGGGAAGCGTGAATGCCATTATTTAACCATAATCATTTCGCCACGGTCAGTACGAATCACCAGCCCTTGTTTGGTCACAATTGGTAGTCTTTCAATGTGACCTTGCAAACTTTTACTGGCTTCAAGCTCGCCATCCAAGTTTACGCGCAGTACCCGCCCTTGATTATCCGTCAGCCATAATGAACCTGCAAAAGAAACAGGCCCCATCAACGCGTGAGACGAAATCTTTTTACTCCACAAACGATTGCCTTTTTGAATATCATAGAGATGTAAAAAACCATGGCTGTCCGCCATGTACATATGCTTACCCAATAGCAAAGGGCGGCTTTTCAGAGAAATAGGCAAGCTAAACGATTGCGAGCCATCGGTTGCCGATAACACCACCAAATCACCTTGGAATATAGGCACCAACAAAGCATCTTTAACCTGCTCACCATTTAAATGTAACTGCGGCAAATATACAGGTTGTGCCAGTGGTGCTTTTAAATCTGAGAGCACCGCGGAAACACTGGAGACAATGGTCTGTCGCTTCCACAATACATCACCTGTATAAGCTTTGAGTGCCACGGCATCACCGTTGTTTTGCACGGCATAAACCACATCATTGTGAATCAAGGGCTCTGCACTTAAATAAAAACTCAATGTGTTTTTAGAGCCTGAATAGCTCCAACGCTTCTCACCTGATGGCGAAAAGCGGTACACTTCATTGTCAGATGTTTGGATAAGAAAATCACCATCGATGGCTTGTGGTATAATCGTGAAATATGCGCTTAAGCTTTTTTGCCACACCATCTCACCTTTGGCAGGGTCAACAACATTAACATGCCCTTTAATATCGCCAAATGCCACCAAACCATTGCCAAGCGCGACCGCACCTGAATCAGACGGATAGCCTAAGAAGAAGCGCTTAACCTCATCGCCTGAAACCAAATCATACACATGCACCCAAGCATCACGCCCTGCCAAAACCAACCATGTATCATCGCCATGCTTAACCACAGCAGGGCTACTCAAAGCAATGGGTGCATTGGGCAGGCGTTGATCCACATCAACTGACCATACTGTATCAATCGAAGCTCGCGCTTGCGCCATATTTGAAAAACTTAAAACACCTGCAAGCAAAGCTACAAGTGCAAAAGCAGGGTTAAAATATTTCATGTTATTCTGAAGCTTGAAGCTGAGCGAGTTCCGACTCTAAAGCGGCTTTCAAATCTTTATTGTGCGACTCGGCTGCCAAAGCTTTCTCTAGCAACTCGATTTTCTCAGCCTTATCATTTGTCATGCGCGCTAACAATGCAAAGCGCGCTTGCTCATAATGCTTACCAAAATGT
>JALUHL010000129.1 GCA_027053695.1 Ghiorsea sp. | reverse complement strand
CCAGCATACATCGGATGACGAATATATTTGTAAACACCTTGAACCACAAATGATTCACCTTGGCTATCCAATGCTTTTAAGCCTAGGAATGCAGCCCCATCTATGGGTGCAAGAGCAGCCAAAGCCATAAAAATGCCTAAGCCTTGTATCGCATAAAACATATACCGCCAAAACCCTTGTATATGATAAAGCGGTGCATCAGGCAAAGCATGAATGAAACCCAGCCAAATCAGGGTGGTGACCACACCGAACACAGAATAAAGCAAACGATAACGATGCGCTGCCAAACCAAGCCTATAAACTCGCTGCTTTAAGCTATCCATAGCAGTGACGCTGTGTAGCAAAGCAAAGATAAGGGTATAAACCCAAATCAACCATGCCGAGTTCATCATATCAAACATATCTGGAGCTTAATCCGCTTATGACGCAAAGAAAAGGGCAACCATGCTGGCTGCCCTCCTTTTTCTTCCAAGTATCATTTACTCTTCACTTTTAAGACGCGTGATACCCATGCGTTTCAAAAATGCTTTTTCCGCAAAGGGTTCAGAGTTACCTGTCTTCATTTTACGCATAAAGTATTTCTCAAAACCAACTTTAGCAACATGCACCCACTTACCAGCTTTCGCCCAAACCATATTGCGTGGCGGGATTTGCGGATATGCAACCAAAGCCACGCCGCCATCACCGAAGTCTGCCAAGCAAATTGCACCCCAAGTGCCTACTTCTTCTGGCTCTTCGCCTTTAATATCGTGTACAATGTTGTGTACGATTGCAGTGGTCATAGACTCAATCATAAAGCCTGTTTTTGGCGTGCCTACGGGCAATGGCGTTGCTTCCACGGGAGGAATAGCCACAATCACACCTGTACCATAGATATTTTTAAACGTTGGGTTTTGCTGATATTCATTGATGGTTACAAAACCCATAGGATTCACAAGCCCTTCACAGTTTGCCACTGCACCAACACCACGGAATGGTGGCATAAGCATGGCGAATTGATGATCCAAAGAACCCGATGCAATGGTTTCACCGTTGCGATCCACTTCTTCATAATCCATAGTATGCTCATGAACTTTGGTGACTTTACAGTTGGTGATAAACTTAATATCACGCTTGCGAAGCTCGGATTCCAATAAGGCTTTAGAATCTTCAACACCACCAAGACCCAAGTGTCCAATATAAGGTTCAGGAGTTACAAACGTCATGGGTACTTTGTCGCGAATTTTGCGGCGACGTAATTCTGTATCCAAAATCGCAGCGTATTCATACGCAGGGCCATAACAAGATACGCCAGCCACTGCACCAACTACGATAGGGCCAGGATTTTTACAAAATTCTTCAAAGGCATGGTATGCTTTTTCAGCATGATCCACATGACAAATCGAATGTGTATGTGCTTCAGGACCCATGCCTTCAACCAATTCAAATGCCAAGCGTGGGCCAGTCGCTACAATCAGATAATCATAATCTAGGTTTTGACCGTTGCCCAAACGCAATTTGTTTTCATCGGCAAGGATTTCATCCACACCACACGATAAGAAGTTAATCTTTTTCTTTTTCAGATATTTAGCGCAATCGATGGTAATTTGCTCTTTATCCCGCCAGCCCACGGCAACCCAAGGGTTGGATGGTGTAAAATGGAAAGTATCAGAATTGGATACCACCGTAACCTCATGATCCTTACCAATTTTACCAATTTTCTTTAATGCATCTCGCATTTCGTAGGCAGCCGGCATTCCACCAATACCTGCTCCTATAATTACTACATGTGCCATACTCGGCCTCCTACGGGGAGCTCCCCCCCAAGTTTTTTTCAGCAGTGAACCCACTGCCGACTTCCAAACACATGTTTGAAAGATTGAAGTGGCTGAATCGCAGCCAAAACTGTTAAGCCATCATTTCTCTGCTGAGAATAATCAAACCCATCACCAACACAAAATAACCAAATGCGGGTTTTAATTTGTTGCTATCCAGTGTGCGGCATAGTTTACCACCCACAAATACACCAATAATTGATAAACCAAGCACCTCAAACAACAGCAGCCAATCTACAATCAAACCCGCTTGAATATCGCCAACAAATCCCAACAATGATTTAAAAGCAATAATCATCAGCGATGTGCCCACGGCTTGCTTCATATGGAGGCCTGCAAAAAGAACAAGGGCTGGGATAATTAAAAAACCACCACCTGCTCCCACAAAACCTGTGACACCGCCCACCAGTAAACCTTCAGCAGCAATCAATGGCAAATTCAAGGGCTTTTGCTCTTCACTTTCTTTGATATTGGATGGTTTAATCATGGCATATGCAGCCATCATCATCACCAGTGAAAAGACCACTAGAATCAAAGTATCTTTACTCAAATCCCAGCTGCCTATTTGGGCAATATGCTCAGGAAGCGCAGGCATAAGAAAAAGGCGCACGCTATATACCGCAATAAATGCAGGAATCGCAAAAATAAAACCTATCTTAAATTGTATCAGCCCTTGTTTGTAATAAGTGTACATGCCAAACAACGCTGTCACACCCACAATAAACAAAGAATATGCTGTTGCTTCAGCCGCACCCACACCCATCAAAAAGACGAGAATAGGCACAGTCAGGATAGAGCCGCCTGCGCCAAATACGCCAAGGCTCATCCCCATGATTAAAGAGGCCACAAGCCCCAGCAACAGCATCATATCCATATACTTTTATTTCTCGACTGGGTAACCAGCAGCTTTCCAGCCCTGCATGCTTTCAGGAATATTTTCAACGCTAAAGCCTGCTTTGGCTAAAATAGCTGAAGCCTTGGCAGCACGTTTACCCGAATGACAATAAACATACACTTGTTTATCTTTAGGCACTTCATTCATACGCTCTTTTATTTCAGACACTGGAATATTCACAGCTCCCGGAATATGGCCTGATTTGTATTCTTCAGGTGTACGCACATCAACGAAAATAAATGGAATAGGTGAATTTTTGCCTTGTTTCCAATGGTTATATGCATGGGTAATCGGTGCATTTTCATAACCTTCAGGTGTCATTTCCCCAACGCCACAAGCATAAACACTTGTTGTTGCCATCAGCATTAAACCTAAAACCAAGATTTGAATTTTCTTTAACATACTTCTCTCCTTTTATTGTAAAAGCCTCTAAACAGAGGCTTTATGGTGTTCAACTTCTTTATGATTCTTTGCTTAACCCGCACTTCAAGTTAGCTGGCACAGCTTCATGAATGCGCTTGGGCATAGGCAAATTTAAAT
>JALUHL010000128.1 GCA_027053695.1 Ghiorsea sp. | reverse complement strand
AAGGTGAAGGCGTAACCTTCATGCCACGCTATGAATTGATGATTGAAACCCACTTTTCTGCTGCACATCAGCTGCGAGGTTATGCTGGCGATTGCGCAAGGCTGCATGGTCATAATTGGCATGTTCGTTTATACGTCGAATGTAGCGAGCTTGATGAGCTCGGCATGGGTATAGACTATAAAATCATGAAAACTGAGCTTAAAGCTGCTTTAGAGCCTTGGGATCACTATCATTTGAATGATGTTGCGCCTTTTGATGAGATTAACCCAACCAGTGAAAATGTTGCCTCTGAATTGTATAAAGAAATGAGCAAACGCTTGGATAATGAACGGTTAACAGTTTCTCGTGTTGAAATCTCGGAAACGTGTGCGGCCAAGGTCACATACTGGCCATGATAAAGTATCTGCTTCCTTGTGTGTTGCTTCTTGCAGCCTGTGATGATGGGGTAAAACCTGTCAAAGTCGATAAACCTCAAGCTGAAAAGCCCTATGAGAAAAATGCGGTGGATGCTGTTGGCGTCGCAAAAGGCACAAAGAAAATATCACCCAATGGCAGACCTGCCTATTAATCTACTTTTTATATTGTCATCTTTTGGTGATAATTATGTTACATTTATCGTTTAATCTGTCACCATATCTTAATAAGGAAGGTGAAAGACCATGCGTAACATCAAAAATTATATCATTATATTGGCAGCTGTAGCAGCTGTATTGCTTACTGTGCCCATGCTAAGCACAGCCAAAGATAAAATGGCATCCAATGATGGCATGATGAAACATGAAAGCAGCACAATGGGCACTGAAAAGGCTATCTTTGCTGGTGGCTGCTTTTGGTGTATGGAAAAGCCATTTGAGAAGCTTGATGGCGTATTATCCGTTGTTTCTGGCTATTCCACAGGCAAGACCAACAACCCAACCTATAGAACTTATAACCGTGATGGGCATTTGGAAGCTGTAGAAATCACATATAACCCCAAGAAAGTAAGCTATGAAAAGCTTTTGGATGTGTTTTGGCATCAAATTAACCCGACTGATGCAGGCGGCCAGTTTGTGGATAGGGGCTATGCATACTCCACAGGTATCTTTTATTTCAATGAAGAGCAGCGCAAGCTTGCCCAAGCTTCTAAGGCAGCCTTGGAAAAAAGTGGTGTGTTTGATAAACCTATTGTCACCCCCATCAAATCTGCAGCCCCATTTTATGCCGCAGAAGATTACCACCAAGATTATTACAAAAAGAATCCTGTACGTTATTGGTATTACCGCAAAGGTTCGGGGCGCGATCAGTATTTAGATAGCGTATGGGGCGAAGATAGAGGAGAGCATAAAGCTATGAGTAAATTGGATAAACTGACACCATTGCAATACAAAGTGACCCAAGAAGAGGGCACTGAACCACCATTCCAAAATGAATACTGGGATAATAAAGAAGCGGGTATATATGTAGATATTGTATCGGGTGAAGCGTTGTTTAGCTCGATAGATAAATTTAAGTCGGGCACGGGCTGGCCTAGCTTCGATAGGCCGCTTGCCAAAGAAAACATTGTCGAAAAAGTAGATGGACGTTTATTCAGCACGCGAACAGAGGTGCGTAGCAAAGAGGCAGACTCTCATCTTGGGCATGTGTTTCATGATGGACCAAAAGAAACCACAGGGCTTAGATATTGCATCAACTCTGCATCACTTCGTTTTATCCCCGTTAAAGACTTGGGAAAAGAAGGCTATGAACAATACCTAGCTGCATTTCAATAAGTTCTAACTCAAGCATAGGGTAATGTTGATTTAGTATATGAAAAACATACTTATTGTTGAAGACAATGCCGATCTTGCCAGCTTAATACAGCTACACTTGGGTGATATCAATTGCACATCTGATATCGCCCAAGATGGCGGTAAGGCGCTTCAATACTATAAACAGAATGATTACGACCTTGTGATTCTTGATATTATGTTGCCTGTGATGGATGGGATTGAGGTATGCAAACAAATTCGTGAACAAGGCACATATATCCCCATTATCATGCTCACATCCAAATCATCAGAAATTGATAGAGTAGTTGGGCTGGAAGTCGGTGCGGATGATTACATCACCAAACCTTTTAGTATTCCTGAGCTTCTGGCGCGTATCAAAGCGCAATTTCGTAGTATTGAAGCTTTGGCGCAACCCAAAGCAGAGCAAGATAAAGAGGATATCAAGGCAGGCGATATGGCAATTCACTTGGCCAATCGCACGGTTTCCATTGCAGAAAAAAATATCGAATTAACCGCAAGAGAGTTTGATTTGTTGGTTTATTTTGCCAAGCATCCTGGGCAAGTGTTTACCCGCAATCAACTACTAGACCATGTGTGGGGTTATCAATTTGAAGGCTATGAACACACCGTCAATACCCACATCAATCGTTTGCGCATCAAAATTGAGCAAGACCCTGCCAATCCTTTTTATATTCTCACCGTTTGGGGTGTGGGTTATAAGTTTGGCGGCAATAAAAGGTGAGTAGGGCATGATTCATACTTTATATGCGCGTTTAGCGATCACGCTGACCCTCGCTTTGGGTTTGGTTGGGCTTATTTATGGTGTGTTTATGATAACCACCATACAAAAGAATACCCAGTATACCGAGCAGCTTCTCAATCGTGATTTGGCGAAAACATTGGTTGCAGAGCGTAACCTTGTGCAAGAAAATGAACTCAATAAAAAAGCCCTTAAATCGATGTTTATGGCATATATGAATGTGAACCCTAGCATTGAAATCTATTTGCTGGATTTAAAGGGTAAAATTTTGTCCTACTCAGCAGATCCAGGACAAGTTAAACGTGAATTTGTTTCGCTCAAACCTATTCACGCTTACCTCCAAGAAAACACCATGTTTCCTGTGTTGGGGGATGATCCTCGTTCTTTGGAGAGACAAAAAGTTTTTTCCGTTACTCCTATTCCTATGACCGACACCCCCAGCGGTTATTTGTACGTTATTTTGCGGGGTGAACAATATGACCAAGTTGAGCAGCTAGCCCGAGATAAAGAGCTTTTGCACCTTGGCGCATGGGTGGTCGGCATTGCATTACTTATTGGTTTACTGGTGGGTTTGTTGGTTTTTTATCCCATCACACGCCGCTTACGCAAACTGTCCAAAAAAGTGGATGAGTTTAGACAAAGCGATTTTAAAACCTTACCAAGCTTTGATAAACAGCAAGGCAAAGATGAGCTTAGCCAGCTTGAGAATAATGTTGCTTTGATGGCGCAACAAATCGTGCAGCAGTTCCAGCATATCTCTGAGCAGG
>JALUHL010000127.1 GCA_027053695.1 Ghiorsea sp. | reverse complement strand
GGCCAACCCCGGAAACTTAATCGCCGCATCAAACTCATTCATCAATTCTTTAGTTGTTTTCTCTGGGTTTGGCCATTCACCTTTCGGCTTTAAGCGAATGGTGGTTTCCAGCATGGATAGTGGTGCGGGGTCTGTTGCTGTTTCAGCCCTACCCACTTTACCAAACACCGATTCTACCTCAGGAAATGTTTTGATAATTTTATCCGTTTGCTGCAATAGTTCTTTGGCTTTGGTAATGGAAATGCCGGGGTAAGTGGTCGGCATATACAAAATATCGCCTTCATCCAAAGGCGGCATAAATTCTGAGCCTGTTTTCATCACAGGGTAAGCCGTAACAGCCAAAACGACCAAAGCAATGATTAAAGTTAGCTTACGCCAATGCATAGCCAGCGTTAACACAGGCGTATGCATTTTTTTCAAATGCACATTCAGCCAGTTGTGTTCTTCGCTAGGGATTTTGCCGCGAATCAATAAACCCATGAGCACAGGAACAAGTGTGACCGCTAAAATCGCCGCAGCTGCCATGGCATAAGTTTTGGTAAATGCCAGCGGTGCAAACAAACGGCCTTCTTGGGCTTGCAGCGTGAACACGGGTAAAAAAGATACCGTGATAATCAGCAAGGAGAAAAACAACGCAGGACCCACTTCTTTGGATGCAGACAATACAGCCGTCCACCGCTCATTCGCATTCAACTCAACTTCTTCGTCACTCCCGCGAAAGCGGGAGTCCATATCTTGCAAAGACGCTGTAGTTGGCTGGATTCCCGCCTTCGCGGGAATGACAGCTTGCTTCTTATTTTCAACTGCGCGTTCAAGATGTTTATGCGCATTCTCAATCATCACAATTGCACCATCAATCATGGCACCAATCGCAATTGCAATACCACCCAAGCTCATGATATTCGCCGATAAACCTTGCCAACTCATAATCAGAAACGCCATCAGAATGCCAATCGGTAAACTGATAATCGCCACCAGCGCACTGCGTGCATGCATCAAGAAGATGAGACAAATAATCGCAACCACAATGGATTCTTCGATAAGCTTTTCTTTTAAGTTATCCACTGCCCGCTCAATCAAATCACCCCTGTCATACACGGGCACAATCTCAACACCTTCTGGCAGACCTGCTTTTAAATCTTCCAACTTCTCACGCACACGCTCAATGGTTGCCAAAGCATTTTCGCCAAAGCGCATAATCACCACGCCACCTGCCACTTCGCCTTCACCATCCAGCTCAGTTAGCCCGCGCCGCAGCTCTGGCCCTGTATGAATATTGGCAAGTTGCTTTAAGAAAATCGGTGTGCCGTTGTCGTCCACGCCCACAGGTATCATCTCTAAATCTTGGATAGATTTGATATAACCCAAGCCGCGCACCATGTATTCGGTCTCGCCCATTTCCACCAAGCGACCACCCACATCATTATTTGAGCGTTGTACCGCATGTTTGATTTTGGATAACGGGATATTGTATGCTAGCAACGCATCGGGGTTCAGCTCGATTTGATATTGCTTCACATAACCGCCAATGGATGCAACTTCGGATACACCTTCCACGGTTTGCAACGGATAACGCAAATACCAATCTTGAATAGAGCGCAGTTGCGCCAAATCATGCGTGCCTAATGTATCCACCAAGGCATATTCATACACCCAACCCACACCTGTCGCATCAGGGCCAAGCTTGGGTGATACGCTGGCTGGCAATCTGTCCGCAGCATAATTTAAGTATTCCAAAACGCGGGTACGCGCCCAATACATATCCGTGCCATCTTCAAAAATGACATAGACCATGGAAAATCCAAAAAAGGAATACCCGCGCACTACTTTGGTGTTGGGCACAGATAACATCGCAGTCGTTAACGGGTAAGTGACTTGATCTTCCACCACTTGCGGGGCTTGGCCTGCAAAATCAGTAAACACAATCACTTGCACATCCGACAAATCAGGGATGGCATCCAAGGCGGTATTTTTCATCGCCCTAAGCCCTGCAAAACTTATCAACAGAATCGCAATCAGCACCAAGAATCGGTTTTTAATCGAGAAATCAATCAGTGAACGAATCATGCCAACCCCCTTTGTTCAAGCTGTGCTGATGTTGTGCATGGCAAAAAGGGATAACACAAAATTTGCTTATTTTGTGCCCGCTTGCTTGCTACAACATCAGATAACCACAGCTTGAAAAGGGCAGTTTCTTTGGTTCGTTTCTTTGCTGACAAAGAAATGAACAACACATAAGGGCAGTATCTCATCACATGCCTCCCATATTCATATCATCCATCTGCATATCGCCTAACATATCCATATCACTCATATCGGGATTATCCTGCCCGCTTGCCGCAGCGTTGTTAGCTTCCACCATTTTAGCCGTGGCTTCTTTCAGCTTGGATTCAGAATCAATCAAGAACTGCCCTGAGGTCACCACTTCTTCCCCAACCTCAATGCCACTAAGCACCTGCACTAGGCCATCTGCCTCCACACCCAAAACCACTTGGCGTGGCTCAAACTTGCCTGCATCACGTTGGATAAAGACTTGGTCTTGCTCGCCCGTGCGCACAATGGCTTCTGAAGGCACAACTACCGCATTAAATTGTTTGCTGGCTTTGATACTGACATTGGCAAACATTTCTGGTTTGAGTTCTTGTTTAGGGTTATCAAATTCAAGCCTAACTTTCAGTGTGCGTGTTTTGGCTTCCAAGTAAGGGTAAATAAAGCTCACTTTACCCTTAAACATGCGCCCAGGAATGCCTGCAACCTGCATGTTCGCTTCATCACCCACACTCACCCAAGGCATATCATCTTCGTATAGGTCAACAATCACCCAAATACGCGATAAATCTGCAATTTTATACAGCTCCGTGTTCGGCGTAATGCGCTGCCCATCTCTTGCGCCAATGCTCATCACCGTGCCATCGAAAGGCGAATGAATGTGTAACCCTTTCATGACCTTGCGCGTTTTGTTCAGCTTCTTGATTTGATGCTCAGGCACATCCAAGAGTTTTAAACGCTCCAATGAAGATGCCACCAAACTTGCCGCACCATCACGCACATCTTTAAATGGGCTATCTTTAAGCATGTCTGCATTTTTTAATGCCAAAAGATATTCTTCTTGGGTTGCCACCAATTGCGGTGAATAAATCGACAGTAGCATGGTATCTTTCTTCACATGTGCACCTGTTTCATCCACAAACATGGCTTCCACCCAGCCTTCATACTTAGGATGAAGCAATGCTACGCGCTCTTCATCATAAGTGTGATGCGACCAATAGTGCGAATA